>JALFUW010000002.1 GCA_022786995.1 Clostridiales bacterium | reverse complement strand
TGGGGAACGGGAGGGAATTCTAATGTGGTGTCTGGAAGGGCTGCTCCGGCTGTTCCTCAACGACTTCCAGTTCACCATCACCCCCCAGGCCCAGGAGAATCTGAACGATGCCATCCGGGAGGGCAACAACGCCGTGGACTTCATGAACTCCGAGGGGTATTTCCGCTTTGACAGTCAGGGCACCGCCTCCTCCCGGGCGCTGTACGGGGTGTACAAGGACTGGTGCGATGACAACGCCGTGACACCCATGAGCAGTACCAGTCTGGCCCAGTACCTGAACCAGAACCAGAGCCGCTTCGGCCTGATCTACAGCACCAATATCCCCATCGGCAACGGCCGCCGGGCCAGAGGCTATCAGGGAATCCGAATTTGTCCGAGGATGTAAGCGGGGGAAGGTGCCCCCGCAGGGGGCGGATGAGGGCCCTCTCAGTCACGACTAAGGCCGTGCCAGCTCCCCCAGAGGGGGAGCCAAGTCTTGCCGCCCTGTCGAAGGTTGTCAGTTCGGTGTGGGGCTGAACGGAAAACACGCGTGTAAAGCGTGTAAGCGTGTAACGCCTCGGCAAACGGAACTGGTTGACAAATCTCCCCCCGGGGGTTACAATAATAGCCATATACAACACATTATGAGGTGATATCCAATGGAGAAATTGAGACCCGAGACCCTGTGCATTCAGGCCGGTTACACCCCCGGCAACGGCGAGCCCCGCCAGCTGCCGATTATTCAGAGCACCACCTTCAAATACGCCACCTCCGAGGACATGGGCAAGCTCTTCGATCTGGAAGCCGAGGGCTATTTCTATTCCCGGCTGGCAAACCCCACCTGTGACGCGGTGGCAGCGAAAATCTGCGCTCTGGAGGGCGGCTCCGCCGCCATGCTGACCTCCTCCGGGCAGGCCGCCAACTTTATGGCGGTGTTCAATATCGCGGGCTGCGGCGACCATATCGTGGCTTCCTCCGCCATTTACGGCGGCAGCTTCAACCTGTTCTCCGTCACCATGAAGAAAATGGGTCTGGAAACCACCTTCATCGACCCCGACTGCACCGAGGAGGAGCTGAACGCCGCCTTCCGGCCCAACACCAAGGCCGTCTTCGGCGAGACCATCGCCAACCCCGCCCTCACCGTGCTGGACATTGAGAAGTTTGCCAGGGCTGCCCACGCCCACGGCGTGCCCCTGATCGTGGACAACACCTTCGCCACCCCCATCAACTGCCGCCCCATCGAGTGGGGCGCGGACATCGTCACCCACTCCACCACCAAGTACATGGACGGCCACGCCTCCTGCGTGGGCGGCTGCATCGTGGACGGCGGCAAATTCGACTGGACGGCCCACGCCGACAAGTTCCCCGGCCTCACCACCCCCGACGACAGCTACCACGGCGTGACCTATACGGAACGGTTCGGCCTCGGCGGGGCCTTCATCACCAAATGCACCGCCCAGCTCATGCGGGACTTTGGCTGCGTCCAGTCCCCTCAGGTGGCCTACGTCCTGAATCTGGGTCTTGAGAGCCTGCCCTTCCGTATGAAGCAGCACTGCGCCAACGCTCAGGCCATCGCCGAGTACCTCAAGGGCCATGATAAGGTCAAGTGGGTCAAGTACTGCGGCCTACCCGGCGACAAGTATTACGAGCTGGCGAAAAAGTATATGCCGAACGGCTCCTGCGGCGTGATTTCCTTCGGCCTCCACGGCGGACGGAAGGCTGCGGAAACCTTCATGAAGCACCTGAAGCTGGGCTCCATCGAGACCCACGTTGCGGATTCCCGCACCTGCTGCCTGCACCCCGCGTCCTCAACCCACCGCCAGATGACCGACGCGGAGCTGGATGCCGCCGGTGTGGGCGCCGACCTGATCCGCCTGAGCTGCGGTCTGGAAAACGCCCAGGATCTGATTGAGGATATCGCCCAGGCGCTGGAAAACGTGTAATTTGGGGGTAGCCCATGCCCATTCAGATACCCAACGACCTCCCTGCGGCGGAGACCCTGAAAAATGAAAACATCTTTGTTATGAACCAGACACGGGCGGAAACCCAGCACATCCGCCCGCTGGAAATCGTGCTTCTCAACCTGATGCCCACCAAGATTGTCACCGAGACCCAGCTGAGCCGGGTTCTGGGTAACACCCCCTTGCAGGTGCATCTGGAGCTGATGATGATTTCCTCCCACAAGTCCAAAAACACCCCGGAGGAGCACCTGCTGTCCTTCTACAAGACCTTTGACGAGCTGAAGGAGCGGAAGTTTGACGGCATGGTGATCACCGGCGCTCCTGTGGAGAATCTGCCCTTCGAGGAGGTGGACTACTGGGACGAGCTGGTAAGAATCATGCAGTGGAGCAAGACCCACGTCCACTCCACCTTCCACATCTGCTGGGCGGCCCAGGCGGGGCTTTACTACCACTACGGCATCCAGAAGCACCCCCTGCCGGAAAAGCTGTTCGGTGTGTACCGCCACCACGCGGACTACAAGCGGGCAATCCTCCTGCGGGGCTTTGACGACGAGTTCTGGGCGCCCCACTCCCGGCACACCACCATTGACCGGGCAGACGTGGAGGCGGTGCCGGGCCTGAAAATTCTTGCCTCCTCCGAGGAAGCGGGGGTGTACATCATCATGAACAAGGAGGGCCGTCAGATTTTCGTGACGGGCCACTCCGAATACGACCCGGACACCCTGGAGCGGGAGTACCTGAGAGACAAAAATCAGGGCCTTCCCATCCACGTCCCCGTGAATTACTATCCGGGTGACGACGATACCAAGCCGCCAATCGTCCGCTGGCGGGGCCACGGGAACCTGCTCTACAGCAACTGGCTGAACTATTTCGTCTACCAGACCACGCCCTATGACCTCATGGCGGTGGGTCAGGAGCAGGATTGACAAATGCCTTCCCCTGGGGGAAGGTGCCCCCGCAGGGGGCGGATGAGGGCCCTCTCAGTCACGGCTAAGGCCGTGACAGCTCCCCCAGCGGGGGAGCCAAGTCTTGCCTTCCCCCTGATAGGGGAGGCATTATGAGGTAATCTATGACCAAAGCAATTCTATTCGATTTAGACGGCACCCTGCTGCCCATGGAGCAGGAGGTGTTCGTCAAGGACTACTTAGGCCGCATGGCGGCGTTTCTGGCCCCCCACGGCTATGATGCCCAGAGCCTCATCAAGGCCGTCTGGGCCGGTACCGGGGCCATGGTAAAAAACGACGGCAAGGCCAAAAACGAGGACGTATTCTGGACGGTCTTCAATGGGATTCTCGGCAGGGACGCAAAGCAGGATGAAGCCCTGTTTGAGGAATTCTATACCACCGTTTTCCAGAGGTCGAAAGACAGCTGCGGCTTCAACCCCATGGCGGCGGAGACCATCCGGGCGTGCAAAGCGCTGGGCTACCGGGTGATTCTCGCCACAAACCCTCTGTTTCCCGCCATCGCCACCCACAGCCGTGTCCGCTGGGCGGGGCTGAATCCCGAGGACTTTGAACGCATCACCACCTACGAAAATTCCCGGTTCTGCAAGCCCAATCCCGACTATTACCGGGAGATTCTGGGAAAAATAGGGTTGGACGGCTCCCAGTGCCTGATGGTGGGCAACGACGTGGGGGAGGACATGGTTGCCGGAACGCTGGGCATGAAGACCTTCCTGCTCACCGACTGCCTGATCAACAAGGCAGGGGAGGATATCTCCAAATATCCCAACGGCAGTTTCCCGGAGCTGTTACACTACATTCGGAGTCTTTGAGTATGGTTTTTCTTGTTCTTCTCTGCCTTGCCCTTACCGTGCTGCTGGGCGGCGGGTATTATGCCTACCGGGTTGCCTTCTGGTCACCGAAGAAAGGCAGGGAAGACCTGCCGGTGCACAAGGGGAAGCAGTATGAGCCCCACCTTCCTGAAATTGCCCGGCTGCTGCAAACCCTCATCGACCGGCCCTGTGAGTTCGTGTCCGTCACGTCCTACGACGGCCTGACCCTGTGGGGGCGGTACTACCATGTGTCCGACGGTGCCCCGCTGGACATCGCCTTCCACGGCTATCGCAGTTCCGGCCTGACCGACTTCTGCGGCGGGGCGGAGATCAGCCGGGAAATGGGCCACAACCTGTTGCTCATTGACCAGCGGGCCCACGGGAAAAGTCAGGGAAGCACCATCACCTTCGGCATCAAGGAGCGCTATGATGTGCTCACTTGGGTGGATTACGCCCTGGAGCGGTTTGGCAAAGACACGAAGATTCTGCTCTATGGCATCTCCATGGGGGCCTCCACGGTGCTCATGGCGTCGGAGCTGCCCCTGCCGGAAAATGTAAAGGGCATCGTCGCCGATTGTCCCTATTCCAGCCCCACGAAGATTATCCGCGCGGTGGGTCGGAAGCAGCGGATTCCTGCCGCTGTGGCTGCTGTTTTCAGCTGGGCAGGAGCCAAGGTCTATGGCGGCTTTGACCTGCGGGAGACTGACCCCGTCCGGGCAGTAAAACAGGCGAAGGTGCCCATTGTGCTGATCCACGGGGAGTCCGACGGCTTTGTGCCCTGCGACATGAGCGCCGAAATCCAGCGGGCCAACCCCCAAATGATTTACCGCTGCACCTTCCCTGTGGCCGATCACGGCATCAGCTTTCTGGTAAATCCCAATCGATACCGGCAGATCGTCAGGGAATTCTGCGACAAAGTTTTGACATAAGGAGCGATGATCATGGCTGTACGGTTAAATGAGGACAAGGAAATGGTGAAAACCATCCGGGATGGCTTAAAGCGCACCGGGGGCTATTGTCCCTGCCGTTTAGAGCGCACGGAGGAAAATAAGTGCATCTGCCGCGAGTTCCGGGAGCAGATTGCCGACCCGGACTATCACGGGTACTGCCACTGTATGCTCTACTACAAGGAGTAAGGGATGGGGCGGTTCGCAATGACCGCCCCGCCGCTATTTTTGTCAATATTTTGAAAAAAGTGTTGACAAGTTGATTGCCTTGTGTTATTATATTGGAGCGCTGAGGGAAACCCCTTCAGAAAGCGAATATGGGCGAGTGGTGGAATTGGTAGACTCGCTAGATTCAGGTTCTAGTGTTCACTGCGGACGTGCGGGTTCAAGTCCCGCCTCGCCCACCAGAAAAAGAAGGACATCCGTTTGGGTGTCCTTCTTTCTTGTTGAGCGAACTATTTCACTTCTTTTCACTCCAAACTCCACGCTACATTCTTCACTCCGCTTCCCGATACTTCCGCCGGGTCGCCATCCCGCCCCGGATGTGCCGCTCCTGCTTATTCTTATCCAGAACCCTGCGCACCTGCACATACAGGGGATAGTTGCACAGCCGCAGCCGCTGGGTCAGTGCTTTGTGGACGGTGGATTTGCTGATGCCGAAATGCTTCGCGGCGGCCCGCACCGTCGCGCCGGTCTCGATGACGTACACAGCCAATTCACAGGCTCGCTCCTCCAGATCTTGTTTCATAGGCTCCCCTCCGATGCTGTGCTGTTGGAAAATCCTATGCGATTGCCGTCATCATTATGCCGCTTGACAGAGGATGCCGGAGGGTATAAAATAGGAAAATCTGGGAATAGAAAGGAAGAAGACCATGCTGTATTTCAACAATGATTACGCCGAAGGCTGCCATCCCAAGGTGCTGGAAGCGCTGACGAAAACCAATTTTGACCAGACCCCCGGCTATGGAGAGGACAAGTATTGCGCTCAGGCCGCCGCAAAAATCCGGGCTCTGTGCGGCAGGGAGGACGTGGCAGTTCATTTTCTCGTTGGCGGCACCCAGACCAACATGACCGTCATTGCCGCCGCCCTGCGGCCCCATCAGGGGGCGCTGTGCGCCCAAAGCGGACACATCCACGTCCATGAGACCGGCGCCGTGGAGGCAACGGGCCACAAGGTGCTGGCCCTTCCTTCTGAGGACGGCAAAATCACCGCCGCACAGGTGCGTCAGGCGGTGGAGGCTCACCGCAACGACGGCAGCTTTGAGCACATGGTTCAGCCCAAGCTGGTGTATCTCTCCAATCCCACCGAGCTTGGCACGCTCTACACGCTGTCGGAGCTGACCGCCCTGAGCGAAGCCTGCCATAAGCTGGGACTGTACCTGTTTCTGGACGGGGCCCGTCTGGGCTACGGCCTGATGGCGAAGGGAAATGACCTGACCCTGCCGGATATCGCCCGGCTGTGCGACGTGTTCTACATCGGCGGCACCAAGGTGGGCGCCCTGTTCGGGGAAGCCGTGGTGATTTCCAACCCCGCTCTCAAGGAAGACTTCCGCTACCTCATCAAGCAGCACGGCGGCATGCTGGCCAAGGGCCGGTTGCTGGGTGTCCAGTTTGACGCTCTGATGACGGATAATCTGTATTTTGAGATTTCCGCCCACGCGGATACGCTGGCGGATACGCTCAGAGATACCCTGCTGTCCCTGAATGTTCCGTTCCTGGTTCCCGGCGTGACCAACCAGCTGTTTCCCATCCTGCCGGACGCGGTGCTGGAAAAGCTGGCGGAAAAATACGTCTTCTGCGAGCAGCAGCGCATGGACGATACCCACCGGGCAGTGCGTTTTTGCACCAGCTGGGCCACCCGTGCCGAAGCGGTGGAGGCCCTCTGCGGCGACCTGCGGCAGCTTTTAGGGAAAAATTAACAACTTATTCATTGGACTTTTGTGCAATTTCCCGCTATACTGATGAAAAAGGGGGTTAGATGGTGAAAATTGACAAAAGTGTGTTAAAGAAATTATTCGTTCTGGCAGCCGGGTGCATCCTGTTTGCCTGGCTGGTGCTGGATACTGCCCGGGCTACCGCCATGTTCTCGACGGTGTGGAATCTGATCTCGCCCTTCGTGGTAGGTGCGGGCATCGCCTTCGTGTTCAACGTGCCCATGCGGGCCATTGAACGCCAGCTGGCGGATATCCGAAGGGCAGGGTTCCGGCGGCTGTTGTCTATTGTGCTGACCATTCTGTGTCTGGTGCTGATCATCATGTTCGTCTTCGAACTGCTGATCCCCCAGATCCGGCTGACGGTGGCGTCCCTGTCTCAGACCATTCCCGTGTTTATCGAGGGTCTGGCGGCGAAGCTGATGGTCATGATGCAGGATCACCCGGAGCTGCGGGCATGGCTTCAGGAAGCACTGAAGCTGGAGAGCCTTGACTGGAACACGATTCTCACGGAGACACTGGGCTTCCTCAGCAATCAGATGAGCACCGTCATGGGCGGCGCGGTCAGCGTCATTGGCAGCGTCACCGGGGCCATCATCAATATGGTTGTCAGCATTGCCTTCGCCATCTACTGCCTGTCCCGGAAGGAGATTCTGTCCCGGCAGGGAAGACGGCTTCTGTATTCTTTTCTTTCCGAAAATCACGCCGATCAGGTGATCCGTGTTCTGCGGCTGACCAATTCCACCTTCTCGAACTTCATTTCCGGTCAGTGTCTGGAGGCCTGTATTTTGGGCTGCCTGTTCGCGGTGGCCATGGCCATCTTCAAAATGCCCTATATTTCGCTGGTCAGCGTGGTCATCGGGGTGACGGCCCTGATTCCCGTGGTGGGTGCCTTCGTGGGCTGTATCCTGGGCGCTTTCTTCATTTTGGTAAACAACCCCATTCAGGCCCTGACCTTCGTCATTATGTTCCTCGTCATCCAGCAGCTGGAAAACAACCTGATCTACCCAAGAGTGGTGGGCACCTCCATCGGTCTGCCGGGCATGTGGGTGCTGGTAGCGGTCAGCGTTGGCGGCGACCTGATGGGCGTGGGTGGTATGCTGCTGATGATTCCCGTGACCTCGGTGATCTACGCTTTGCTGCGGGAGTTTACGGATAAGCGGCTGGCAGAGCGGGGGATCCCCCCGGAGAAGCTGCAAAATCAGCCCCCGGAGCTGGATAATCGATTAAAGCGAACCCAACAGCGCCGGGAGCGCCAGCGCCTGCAAAAAATGAAGGAAAAGTTCCTGCAAATGCAGAATCAGAAGAAGAATTGAGTAAATAGAAATGTCATTGCGAACCAGTGACCGATGTCACTGGTGTGGCAATCCGTATCCCATACCTTACAAGATAACAGACGTTGTTAAGGAGAACGGATTGCTACACCAGCGTGCGCGCTGGTTCGCAATGACATTTTAACTTTTATACCTGCGTAAATTCGTAATCCTCAAATTTCAGCACATCGCCCACGTCCACGCCAAAGGGCAGCAGGGCAATGGCCACCTCGGAGACAACGCCGGTGTCGTGATATTTCACAAAGGCGTAGTCACCCCGGATATCTACAATGGTGCACAGCATATTCTTCTCCTTTATGAAATTCGCCCCCGGTTTCCCGGGGGCGAATATTAGGTTAGGGGAGGGAAGTACAGGAGATTAGTCCTTGTACATCTCGACCAGCTTGTTTAGGTGCTCCCAGCGCTCCTTAGCGGCAGCCTCGTTCTTGGCGAACAGATCGGTCGCACGCTCGGGGAACTCACGGGTCAGACGGCTGTAACGAGCCTCGTTCATCAGGAACTCCTGATAGCCGTCCTTAGGAGCCTTGCTGTCCAGCTGGAACTTGCCAGTCTCCTTGGAGGGATCGAAGCGGAACAGATTCCAGTAGCCGCACTCGACAGCCTTCTTCATCTCAGCCTGGCAGTTGGTCATGCCGCCCTTGATGGAGTGCATCTCACAGGGAGCGTAGCCAATGATCAGGGAGGGGCCGTTGTAGGCCTCGGCCTCGGTGATGGCCTTCAGGGTCTGAGCGGGGTTGGCGCCCATGGCGACCTGAGCGACGTAGACATAGCCGTAGCTCATAGCGATCTCGGACAGGGACTTCTTCTTGGTCTCCTTACCGGCAGCCGCGAACTGAGCGACCTGGCCGATGTTGGAAGCCTTGGAGGCCTGTCCGCCGGTGTTGGAGTAAACCTCGGTATCGAAGACGAAGATGTTGACATCCTTGTTCTGAGCCAGAACGTGGTCAACGCCGCCGAAGCCAATGTCGTAAGCCCAGCCGTCGCCGCCGAAGATCCACACGGACTTCTTGGACAGGTATTCCTTCTTGGACAGGATGTCCTTCACGGTGTCGCAGCAGACGTTGGCTTCCAGGTTGGCAACCAGAGCCTTGGTGGCTTCCTTGTTGGCCTCACCGTCGTTGTAGGTGTCCAGCCACTTCTGGCAGACAGCCTTGCGCTCCTCGTCAGAGGTGTTGGCAATCACGGTCTTGACCTTGTTCGCCAGGGACTCGCGGATGACAGCCTGAGCGGTGTACATACCGAGGCCATGCTCAGCGTTGTCCTCGAACAGGGAGTTGGACCATGCGGGGCCCTTGCCCTCAGCATTGACAGCGTAGGGAGAGGTAGCGGCGGGGCCGCCCCAGATGGAGGAACAGCCGGTGGCGTTGGAGATGTACATCCGATCGCCGAACAGCTGGGTCACCAGACGGGCGTAGCTGGTCTCGGCACAGCCGGCGCAGGAGCCGGAGAACTGCAGCAGGGGCGTGCGGAACTGAGAACCCTTGACGTTGTTGTCCTGCAGCTCCTTCTTCTCGGCAACCTTGGCAACCATGTAGTTCCAGACATCCTGCTCAGGCAGCTCCTGTTCCTGAGGAACCATGGTCAGAGCCTTGACGGGGCAGATACCGGCACAGACACCGCAGCCCATGCAGTCCAGAGGAGACACGGACATCATGTACTTGTAGACGCCCTTGCCCTTACCGGCCTTCACATCGACCAGACGGGTACCGGCGGGAGCGGCGGCAGCCTCAGCCTCGGTCAGAGCGTAGGGACGGATGGTCGCGTGGGGGCAGACATAGGCACAGGTGTTGCACTGGATGCACTTGGTCTCGTCCCAGTGAGGAACGGTAACGGCAACGCCGCGCTTCTCGTAAGCGGAAGCACCCAGGGGGAACTGACCGTCGGCCAGATCCTCGAAGGCGGAAACAGGCAGGCTGTAGCCGTCCATCTTGCCGATGGGGTTCAGGATGGTCTTGACAACCTTGACGGTGTCGGCGGGGCCTTCCAGAACGGTCTCGGGCTTGTTGTCCTCGGCGGTAGCCCAGGCAGCGGGAACGTCGATCTTCACGAAAGCGGTAGCACCGGCGTCGATGGCGTTCCAGTTCTTCTCAACGACGTCACGGCCCTTCTTCAGGTAGGAGTGCTCGGCAGCGTCCTTCATGTACTTGATGGCGTCCTCAGCGGGCATGACCTTGGCCAGAGAGAAGAAAGCGGACTGCAGGATGGTGTTGGTGCGCTTGCCCATGCCGACCTTGATGGCCAGATCGATGGCGTTGATGGTGTACAGCTGAATGTTGTTGTTGGCGATGTAGCGCTTGGAAGCGGCATCCAGATGATGCTCCAGCTCCTCCATGTTCCACTGGCAGTTGATCAGGAACACGCCGCCGGGCTTGACGTCCTGAACGATCTTAAAGCCCTTGGTGATGTAGGAGGGGTTGTGGCAGGCCACGAAGTCAGCCTTGTTGATGTAGTAGGGGGACTTGATGGCGTTGTCGCCGAAGCGCAGGTGAGACACGGTGACACCGCCGGTCTTCTTGGAGTCGTACTGGAAGTAAGCCTGCACGTACTTGTCGGTGTGGTCGCCGATGATCTTGATGGAGTTCTTGTTGGCGCCGACGGTGCCGTCACCGCCCAGACCCCAGAACTTGCACTCGATGGTGCCCTCGGCAGCGGTGTTGGGGGAGACCTTCTCGTCCAGGGACAGGTGGGTCACATCGTCCACGATGCCGATGGTGAACTCATGCTTGGGAGCGTCCTTCGCCAGCTCCTCGTACACAGCGAACACAGAGGCGGGATGGGTGTCCTTGGAACCCAGACCGTAACGGCCGCCGATGACGGTCACGTCGCTGCGGCCGGCCTTGGCCAGAGCCATAACCACGTCCTGATACAGAGGCTCGCCCTGAGAGCCGGGCTCCTTGGTACGGTCGAGGACAGCGATCTTCTTGGCGGTGGCAGGAATGGCCTCCAGCAGCTTCTCAGCGCAGAAGGGACGGAACAGACGAACCTTCACAACGCCGACCTTCTCGCCGTGGGCGTTCAGGTAGTCGATGACTTCCTCAGCCACATCGTTGATGGAGCCCATGGCGACGATGATGCGGTCAGCATCGGGAGCGCCGTAGTAGTTGAACAGCTGGTAGTTGGTGCCCAGCTTGGCGTTAACCTTGTCCATGTACTTCTCCACCACTGCGGGCAGCGCCTGATAGTACTTGTTGCAGGCCTCACGGTGCTGGAAGAAGATATCGTCGTTCTCGTGAGAGCCGCGCATAGCGGGACGCTCGGGGTTCAGGGAGTGGTTACGGAAAGCCTCAACGGCATCCATGTTGACCATGTCCTTCAGATCGTCATAGTCCCAAATGGCGATCTTCTGGATCTCGTGAGAGGTACGGAAGCCATCGAAGAAGTTGATGAAGGGAACACGGCCCTCGATGGCAGCCAGGTGGGCAACAGCGCCCAGATCCATGACTTCCTGCACGTTGGTCTCGCACAGCATGGCGAAGCCGGTCTGACGGCAGGCGTACACGTCGGAGTGATCACCGAAGATGTTCAGGGACTGGGCGGCGACGGTACGGGCGGACACATGGAACACTGCGGGCAGCAGCTCGCCGGCGATCTTGTACATGTTGGGGATCATCAGCAGCAGGCCCTGAGAAGCGGTGTAGGTGGTGGTCAGGGCACCGGCGGCCAGAGAGCCGTGCACAGTACCGGCGGCACCAGCCTCAGACTGCATCTCCACAACCTTGACGGTGTTGCCGAAGATGTTCTTGCGGCCGGCAGCGGACCACTGGTCCACGTTGTCAGCCATGGGGCTGGAAGGGGTGATGGGGTAGATGCCAGCTACTTCGGTGAACGCGTAGCTGACGTGGGCGGCAGCGGTGTTGCCGTCCATGGTTTTGAATTTTCTAGCCAAAATGAAATACCTCCTAAAGTATTCAATTTTTGTCGTTCCTATCATACCACTTTTTTAGCGATTTGTAAAGCCATGAAACGACCCCGTTTTGAAATTTTCGTTTCTTTTTACAAATCTGCGAAAATTTGCGTAAAGCTTTGACATAGAGATCAGATAGCCTTGGCGGTATTGTCAGATAATGCTTGCATTCCGGGGGAACTCTCATTATAATGGGGAAAGAAATGGGGCGTTTATCATGATATGCAGCGTAAAAACCCTTGGTATCTCCGGCATTCAGGGCAGTCTTGTAACGGCGGAGTGCTATATCTCGAGCGGCCTGCCGGGCTTTGACATCGTGGGCCTGCCGGATGCGGCGGTGAAGGAGGCCCGGGAGCGGGTTCGTGCCGCCGCCAAAAGCAGCGGCCTCGGCTTTCCCGCCAGCCGGATCACCGTGAACCTGGCCCCGGCGGGACTGAAAAAGACGGGCACCCACTATGACCTGCCGATCCTGCTGGGGATTCTCTGCGCCCTTGGCAGCGTCCGGCGGCCCAGGGCAGACAGCGCTTTTCTGGGGGAGGTCAGTCTGGACGGGCAGATTCGTCCCGTGTCCGGCGTGCTGCCCATGGCGCTGGCCGCGAAGCGGGAAGGCATACGCACCCTGTTTGTTCCGGCGGAAAACGCGGCGGAAGCCACGCTGGCCCGGGGGCCCGCGGTGATCCCGCTGACCACAATCCGCCAGCTGGCAGACGGCCTGAACGGTGAGCTGGTATTTACAGAGCAGTCCCCATGGATGCCGGAAGGGAATGCCGCCCCGGAGCTGGATTTCAAGGATGTGCTGGGTCAGGAAAATGTGAAGCGGGCAATGGAGGTCGCCGCTGCAGGGAGCCACAACGTACTGCTCGTCGGCCCGCCCGGTTCGGGAAAAAGTATGCTCAGCAAGCGCCTTCCCTCGATTCTGCCGGACATGACCTGGGAGGAGGCGCTGGAGGTCAGCCAGATTTACTCCGTCATGGGCCTGCTGACGGCGAGGCAGCCGCTTTTGACCAGACGACCCTTCCGCTCGCCCCACCACACCATCTCCAACGCGGGCCTTGCCGGTGGCGGCACAAACCCCCGGCCCGGTGAAATTTCCATGGCTCACAAGGGCGTGCTCTTCTTAGATGAAATGCCCGAATTCCGAAAGGACACCCTTGACCTGATGCGCCAGCCCCTGGAAGACGGAAGGGTGACCATCTCCCGGGTCTCCGGGGCGGTGACGTATCCTGCGGAATTCATGCTGGTGTGCGCCATGAACCCCTGCAAATGCGGCTGGTACGGCGACCCCTCCGGCCGCTGCAGGTGCTCGGAGCGGGAGGTGGAGAGCTACCGCGGCCGCATTTCCGGCCCGCTGCTCGACAGAATTGACATTGTGGTGGAGGTTCCGGCGGTACACTTTGAGGAACTCCGGGCAAGAGCCGAGGCCGAACCCTCTGCCGCCATTAAGCAGCGGGTGGACAAGGCACGACAGATACAGAATCGCCGCGGACTGTGCAACGCCCGGTTGGGGCCGGATGATATGCGCCGGTACTGCGCCCTCGGCGAGGAAAGCGCGGCTCTCATGAAGAACGCCTTCGAGGTCATGGGCCTCACCGCCAGAAGCTACGACCGCATCCTCCGGGTAGCCCGCACCGTGGCAGACCTGGACGGCAGCGGAGAGATTCAGCCCCAGCATATCGCCGAGGCCATCCAGTACCGGGCGGTCAACTTAGGAAACCGCTGAAGATAGTTAGGAGTTTGAAGTTAGGAGTGAGGAGTTGTTTTTTCACTTCACACTCATCACTCCTAACTCCACACTCAATAAAGGAAAGGTATCAAAATGAAAGAGATTTTTCTATTAAAGCTGGGCGAGATCGTCCTGAAGGGCGCCAACAAGCGTCAGTTTGAAGCCCGCCTGCGCCAGAATGTCCGCCGCCGGATGAAGCGCTACGGCAATTTTGACGTGTATATCATGCAGTCCACGGTCTATATTGAGCCGATGGACGAAATGGCAGATGTGGACGGGGCCTGGGAGGCCTGCCGCTCCATTTTCGGTGTGGTCAGCCTGTGCCGCTGCCGTCCCTGCGAGAAGGATGTGGATGCCATTTTTGAGGCCATCGAGAACTATCTGGGCGACGATCTGGACTGCGCCAAGTCCTTCAAGGTGGAGTCCAAGCGCTCCGATAAGCGGTTCCCGCTGACCTCCATCCAGCTGTCTCAGGAGATCGGCGGGCGGCTGGCGGAGGCCCATCCCGGGGTGGAGGTGGATGTGCACCATCCCGAGTACACCGTGTATGTGGAGGTGCGGGATTTTGCGGCCTACGTCCACGGCCCGGCTCAGCCCGGCGCGGGGGGCCTTCCCACCGGCGTGGGCGGCAGAGCCATGGTGCTGCTGTCCGGCGGCATCGACTCTCCTGTGGCAGCCTATATGATCGCCAAGCGGGGCGTAGAGATTGAAGCCGTTCACTTCTTCTCCTATCCCTACACCTCCCAGCTGGCTAAGGACAAGGTCGTCGAGCTTGCCCGGCTGGTCACCAAATACTCGGGAAAAATGACGGTAAATATTGTCTCCTTCACGGAAATTCAGGAGGCCATCCGGGACAACTGCCCGGAGGAGTTCTTTACCCTGATCATGCGCCGGTTCATGATGGAGATTTCCCAGCGCATCGCGAAAAATGACGGCTGCGGCGCTCTGATCACCGGCGAAAACTTAGGTCAGGTGGCCTCCCAGACCATGGAGGCCATGACCGTCACCGGCGCGGTGGTGGACATTCCCATCTTCATGCCCCTGGTCGGCATGGACAAGGAGGAGATCATCACCATCGCCCGGAAAATCGGTACTATGGAGACCTCCATTCTGCCCTATGAGGACTGCTGCACGGTCTTCACCCCCAAGCACCCCAAGACCAAGCCCACCCTGGGGCAGGTGCTCCACGCGGAGGAAAAGCTGGACAGGGAAGCCCTCATCACCCGGGCGCTGGAAAGTATTGAAAAGATCAAGGTGAACTACTATGATGACGAACCTGTGTTATGAGGTTCTGGAAACGCTGAAAGGGAAGACCCTGGTCACCGCCGAAAGCCTCACCGGCGGCGGCATCGGCGCGGCGCTGACGGCAATTCCCGGCAGCTCTGAGGTCTATAAGGGCGGCATCATCTGCTACACCAACTGGGTCAAGGAGCATATTTTGGGAGTTCCGGCTGAAATACTGGAACGATACGGCGCGGTATCCACATGGACTGCGGGCTATATGCTCAATGTGCGAAAGCTGTTGCAGGCGGACGTTGCGGTAGCCGTTACAGGCCTGGCAGGTCCCGGCGGTGACGAATTCGGACACCCCGTGGGCACAGTCTTCATCGGCTACAAGGACAGCCGCACATCGAAGGTGATCTACTGCCAGTTTTCCGGCAGCCGGGAGGAAATCCGAAACCAGACCATTGAAGCTGCCCTAAAGCTGATTCTGGACAACAACAAATAAAAAGAGCGGCGGTTCGTTGGAACCGCCGCTTTCGCGTATTTCTTATGCTGCTGTGGGGTCGTAATTGACAATGATGTCCTTACTTCTCAGCGCCGACACATCGCCGATGGCGTTGCCGAACACGTTGACCTGCACCAGACAGTAGCAGTTCTGCAGTGCATCGATGTTGGTAATCTGATTGTAGTCCATGTAGACGTGGGTCAGATTCTGCATATTCTGCAGGCTGTCGATGCTGGTCAGGGTGTTGTAGGAGCCGTCAATGGTGGTCAGAGCGCAGCCGTCAGGCCAGTCGGGCAGCTCCGAGATGGCGTTGTTGCCGGAGAAATCAAAGCTCTGCAGCTTGGTAAGGCCATTCAGCATGGTGATATCGGAGATGGTGTTGCTGGCGATGCCCAGATTCTGAAGCTCCGTCAGGCCTGCCAGCTGGGAAACGTCGGTGAGCTTATTGTTGTTCACGGAGAAATCCGTGAGCTGCGTCAGCTTGTCCACACCCTCCAGCAGGGTGATCTGGTTGTTGTTGGCGTTCAGCCATGTGAGCTTCGTGCAGTCGCTTAAGGGGGCTAAGGAAGTCACCGCGTTGAAGCCGATGTTCAGCTTTACCAGCTTCGTCAGTCCGCTGAGCTTGCTTAAGTCGGTGACGGCGTTGTGCTGCAGGTTCAGCTCTGCCAGCGCGGGCATGGTTGCCAGCACGTCCAGATTCCGCAGGGTGTTGTCGTGCAGGTCGAGGTAGGTCAGATTTTCGGCGTTCTCAAGACCCGCAATGGTGCTCAGGGAGCACTCCGCCATGGTCAGACTGGACAGGGAGGGCATCGCTGCCAGAACGTTCAGCTCCTCCACAGGGAAGGTGCTGCCGGTCAAATCCAGTACCACCAGCCGGGACAGGGTGGACAGGCTTTCCAGTGTGGGAATGGTCTGCTCCCGAATGGTCAGCTTGGTCAGGTTCGGAAGATAGCGCAGGTCAGAAAAATCCTTCACGCCCTCCGGCGCGGTGAATTCCGTAATATCCCACAGAGCATCGGTATATACGGTGCTGGTGCTGCTGACGTGGATCAGCTCCCGCATGGCGGCTTCCATGGCGGCGTCGGTGAATTCCACCTTTTCAATCACGCCGGTGACGGTATAATCCAGATTCGTCACAGGGCTGACCAATCCGTCTTCATTGACCGCGATGGCGCAGACCTTCGTCTCACCGGCGGGTAGGGAAATCCCGTCCTCATATACAGGCCCTGCAACGGAAGGGTATTCGCCGTCGGTGGTGTAATACACGGTATCCGCTTCGGAAATCAGGTGCACATCAATATACTGGCTGAAGAAGCCGGACTCCTGATCTGCCGTGGGGGCGGCGGGCCGCAGCGCCTGAATTTCCCGGGCAATGGCGGGATCGGAGATACTTCCCAGCAGCTGCACCGCGTCCAGCAGCTTGTCCTGCTCTACATAGACCTTGCTCAGGGCGGTGTACAGCTCCACGGTGGGCTGGTCATGGATAGAGGTGGTGAGGGTCAGCTCGGCCTTGGTATAGTTGCCGGACTTCTTATACTGGTTTGCCAGCTCGATGGCTACGTTTTCGTCGTGGCCGGAGAAGCTGTAGGCGGCATCATAGAACCAGGAAGACAGGCGGGAGTTTCCGTGGAGGGACTGGAAGCGGGCCTGACTCAGCAGGGAATCCCGGGTAAAGGCCCGGTCATAAATGAACAGGTACCAGAAAATACTGGCCAGTATCAGAAGGCCCAGTATCAGAGATACCAGAAATCTGGTGGCTTTCTTCATAAAAAATGCTCCATTTCGAGAGAATCTCCAGCAATTATACATTATGCGCCCAATAAAGTCAAGTATTCGAGAAAACGTTACAATTTCCTAACATTTTAGGTTTACATAACCGAAAACCGCCGTGGTTTTTCCACGGCGGCGGGTTGTAGATCGGGCAAAAACGATGCTTCTGCCGTAGGGGTCGATGCCTACATCGACCCGCAGTACCACGCTGCGATTTTCATTTCTTCTGAGGCGAATGCGATACATTTACGAAGGGGCGATGTGGGCATCGACCCCTACGGCGTAATATTACATTTTGGATCATTCCTGCTCCAGCTTTTCTCTGCGCTTTTTGTACAGCTTCATGCTGATTGACAGTGCCGCAAAGCACAGTAGGAAGGTGAATCCACCACTAATGCCCGCAACCAGCACATAGTCCAGCGGCTCGGAAAGATAGGGATTGCTCACAGTGATGACAATTCCCGCAGCCGCGCCCGCCAGCAGACTCACAAATAGATTCGTCTTCCGATTGGCCTTTAGGTGCCGATCCCAGATGCCTTTTCGCAGACAGGCGATGACGAGGTACAGAGCCAAAACCATAAACACGATCCACTCGCCCAGCATCTGCGTGCCCGGAACACCCATCACCATTTGAATCGCCATGACCGCCAGCAGCCCCCAGAAGGCCAGCCAACAGCCGTTGTGCTCAATTTTCAGCAGCTCCTGCTCCTGCATTTCATCCAGATTATTTTTTTTCATCAAAATCATCCTCCCAGAAAAGTTCGTCCAGTGTTTTCTCAAGCACCCGGCAGATGGCCCGGCACAGCTTGATGGTGGGGTTGTATTCCCCCTGTTCAATGGCATTGATGGTCTGCCGGGACACGCCCACGGCGGCAGCAAGATCTTTCTGCGTCATGTCCTTCTGTACCCGCGCGACCTTGACCGATAAATTCTTTGGCATAGCGCCACCTCACTTTCTGAGGGGAGTATATCATATGCACGACAGAATGTCAAGTATAAATGACATAAAGAAAAATATAATTATCAAATAAGCGGTGCGTCAGTTTGACGCACCGCCGTAAATCACTGTTTTGCCTGTTTCATGGACAAGCTGATTCTGTGCCGCTTTTCGTCCACATTCAGCACCACGACCTTCACCACGTCGCCCACCTTGACCAACTCGCTGGGGTGGCGCAGACGTTTATTGCACACCTCGGAGATGTGCACCAGACCGTCCTGATGGACGCCGATGTCCACGAAGACGCCGAAGTCGATGACGTTGCGCACGGTGCCGGTCAGCTCCATGCCGGGCTTCAAATCCTTCATTTCCAGCACGTCCTTGCGGAGGATCGGGGCGGGCAGCTCGTCACGGGGATCCCGTCCGGGCTTGCTCAGCTCCTTGGCAATGTCCAGCAGGGTAGGTTCGCCCACGGCGCACTCCTGAGCGGCTTTGCTCAGGCCGTATTCTTCCAGCTTTCGGGTCAAATCAGACAGATTGTCGCCCTTTTTGCAGCCCAGCAGCTTGAGAAGGGCGCTGGCGGCGGCGTAGGACTCGGGGTGTACGCCAGTGTTGTCCAGCACCTCCTTGCTTTCGGGAATCCGCAGGAAACCGGCGCACTGCTCAAAGGCCTTGGGGCCAAGCTTGGGCACCTTTTTCAGCTGGGCGCGGCTGGTGAAGGGGCCGTTTTCCTCCCGGTAGGCCACAATATTCTTGGCGGTAGTCGCCGTCAGGCCGGAAACCTGCTGGAGTAAACTTCTGGAGGCGGTGTTCACGTCCACGCCCACGGCGTTGACGCAGTCCTCCACCACCGCGCCCAGAGCCGCGTCCAGCTCCTTCTGGGGGCAGTCATGCTGGTACTGGCCCACGCCGATGGCCTTGGGGTCGATCTTTACCAGCTCCGCAAGAGGATCCTGTAACCGCCGGGCAATGGACACGGCGGAGCGCAGGTTTACATCATAGTCCGGGAATTCCTCGGCGGCCAGGGGAGAGGCGGAGTACACGGAAGCACCGGCTTCATTGACGATCATGTAGCTGGCCTCGGGGAAGGCACGCAGCAGCTCCACGGTCATGGCTTCGGTTTCCCGGGAAGCGGTGCCGTTGCCGATGGCGATGTGCTGCACATGATACCTGCGCATCAGGCCGGACAAAATGGTGATGGCCTCCTGCTTTTTCCGCTCGCTGAAGGTGGGATAGACCACGGCGGTGTCCAGCACCTTGCCGGTGGCGTCCACCACGGCCACCTTGCAGCCGTTGCGGTAGCCGGGGTCAAGCCCCATGGTGACAAAGCCCTTGACAGGGGGCTGCATCAGCAGGGGTTTCAGGTTCAGAGCGAAATTGTGAATGGCCCCGGCGTAGGCTTTATCGGACAGCTCGTTTCTGACCTCCCGCTGGATGGAGGGGAAGATCAGCCGCTCATAGGCATCCTCCGCCGCCGCCCGGACAAAGGCGGACACGTTCATGGTGGGCTTCAGCGCCGCCCGGCACACCAGCGCCGCGCCCTCGTTGCCCATGAGAGCCACGCTGGGCTTCAGCACATCTTCCTTTTCGCCCCGGTTGATGGCGAGAATCTGATGATCCAGTATCCGGGGGATGGGCTGGGAGAAGTCGTAGTAGAGCTTATATACGCCGTCTTCCTCCACATCATCGGCAGCTTTGCAGGTAAACACGCCCCGGCGCATGACCAGCTCCCGCAGGGACTTGCGGATGTCGGCATCGTCGGAGAGATTCTCCGCAATGATATCGTTGGCACCCTGTAGGGCTTCCTCCACGGTATTCACGCCCTTCTCCGGGTCGATATAGGCCGCAGCCAATTCAGCGGGGTCGGAACCATCCTGGGCGAAAATAGCCTCTGCCAAAGGTTCCAGACCCTTTTCCCGGGCAATGGAGCCACGGGTGCGGCGCTTCTGCTTGTAGGGCCGGTACAGATCCTCCACCTCCGTCATGGTGGCGGCGGCATCGATGGCGGCGGACAATTCTTCCGTCAGCTTGCCCTGATTTTCGATGGACTTCTTCACCTCGTCCCGGCGCTCCTGGAGATTCCGCAGATAGGTCAGCCTGGTTTCCAGATTCCGCAAAGTGGTATCGTCCATAGCCCCGTGCAGCTCCTTGCGGTAGCGGGCGATGAAGGGAATGGTGTTGCCCTCGTCAATGAGCTGTACCACATTGTCTACATATTCCTGTTTCTGTCCCAGCTCCTGAGCCAGAATTTCATTGATGGTCAGCATTCAAAAGCTCCTTATCTCAAAGTTTCACTTAACAGCATATCACATCTTTCGGAAAAAGGGAAGAAAAAACTTGACAAGCCGCCATCCCGACGCTATAATACTCAGGTAATCACGGGCCCGTAGCGCAGCTGGGAGCGCATTACATTCGCATTGTAGGGGTCGGGAGTTCGAATCTCCTCGGGTCCACCAAAAAAGAGACACATCCATCCGGGTGTGTCTCTTTTTTCTTGGAGAGGAGATTCGAACAATCAAATTCAACACCCCGGTGGGGTGTTGACCGACGCCGGCTGGACGGCGGCAGCTCTACACTGACCACATAGTGGTCAGGAACCGAATCTCCTCGGGTCCACCAGGAATCAGACACACCCATCTGGGTGTGTCTGATTTTTCTTTGACGGGGCAGACTGATCCGATCGTGTTTTCTTCATAGGAGGGAATCTTACAGAATACACTGTTCCGAGGTGATCTCATGGGCTACAGAATTGATTACCAATCGGTTGGAAAAGCAAAAAAACAGAAAAAACGGCATCATCCCGCTCTGATGCTTGCCTTCTGCCTGCTTACGATTCTGCTGCTCAACACCTTCCTGAAGGATCAGCGGGCACTCCTGTTAAAAATCATCTTTCCCGGGGATGTGACTGTCACAGCGGCATCCATTGATCATATGCTTACCCAGCTGAAAGCCGGGGCGCCGTTTCAGGATGCCCTGCAGGTTTTCTGCCAGCAGGTGATTGCCGGATGATCCGCATTCAGCCTTCCGCTTTTATCCTGATGGCGGCGCTGATGCTGCTGCTTCCTCTGGACTGGCTTCTTGCGGCGCTGCTGGCAGCGGCTGTTCACGAGCTGGGACACCTTGCCGTACTCCATGCCTTCCGGGGACAGCTGGGATTCATCTCCATCGGAGGTACGGGGGCGCGAATCCACATGGGGCCTCTGGAAAATCGAGCAGAGTTTCTCTGCGCCGCAGCCGGGCCGGCGGCAAGCCTTTTTCTGCTTTCCCTGTGCAGATTCTTTCCGAAAACAGCCCTTTGCGGTTTGGCGCAGGGGATATTCAACCTGATCCCGGTGCATCCTATGGACGGCGGCAGAATGCTTTTATGTGTATTGCGGCGGCTCTGTCCCAGGTGGGCGGAAAGGATATTTCACACAATACAATGCCTGATACTTTACGGGCTGCTCACGCTTTCCCTGCTTTTGGTGTTTTGCGGAAAAGCCGGTTTTCTTCCTGTCCTTGCCTGCATCACGGTGCTATCCCGGCTGCTGCTTTCAAAAATACCTTGCAAATCGGCCTGAGTCGCTGTACAATAGGTCTACCATATACAAAGAGGTAATGCTATGACCGAACTGAAACAGCGGATTTTGACGGCTGTGCAGAAGCCCGCGCGCTACACCGGCGGTGAGTGGGGAGAAGTAAAAAAAGACTTGTCGAGCATCCGCGTCCGGGTGGCGTTCTGCTTCCCGGATACCTATGAAATCGGCATGTCCAATCTGGGAATGCGGATTTTGTACGGCGTTATGAATCAGATGGAGGGCGTCTGGTGCGAACGGGTCTTTGCCCCCTGGGGGGACATGGAGGCGGAAATTCGCAGACACAATCTGCCCCTGTGGGCGCTGGAAAGTCAGGACAGCGTTCGGGATTTTGACATGATCGCCTTCACCATCGGCTACGAAATGGCCTATTCCAATATCCTCAACATGCTGGAGCTGGCTGGGGTGCCCCTCCACGCCAAAGACCGTGAGGGCCTCAAGAACATCGTCTTCGCCGGGGGCGTCTGTGCCTTTAACCCGGAGCCGCTGGCGGAGTTTATCGACTTCTTCTCTCTGGGAGAAGGGGAGGACAGCACCGTGGAAATTGTGTCCCTATACGACCATGCCAAGGCGGAGGACTGGGACAAGGAGACCTTTCTCAAAGAAGTGGCAAAGATTCCCGGTGTGTACGTTCCCAGCTTCTACCGCCATGAATACAACGAGAATGGTACGCTGAAAGCCATTGTTCCCCTGAATGGCGCGCCGGAAACCGTTACCAAGCGCATTGTCGAGGATTTGGACAGTGCCTATTTTCCGGCGAAAATGATCGTTCCTTCCACAGAGATCGTCCATGACCGGGCCAATCTGGAAGCCTTTCGGGGCTGCATCCGGGGCTGCCGGTTTTGCCAGGCGGGCTTTTCCTGCCGCCCTGTCCGCAAAAAAAGCCCGGAGGTGCTCTACCGGCAGGCGGTGGAGACGCTGGAATATTCCGGCAGCAATGAGATCAATGTGTCCAGCCTGTCCACTTCTGATTATCGGGGCCTTAAGGAACTGACAGACCAGTTGATTCCGTATTGCGCTGAGAATAAGGTGAACCTGTCCGTCCCGTCATTACGCGCCGACAATTTCTCCCGGGAGCTGATGGAAAAGCTGCAAACGGTGCGAAAAAGCGGTCTGACCTTTGCTCCCGAGGCGGGTACCCAGCGCCTGCGGGACGTGATCAATAAGAATCTGACGGAGGAGGAAATCCTCAACACCTGCTGTCAGGCCTTCTCCGGCGGCTGGAACAACGTCAAGCTCTATTTCATGCTGGGCCTGCCAACGGAAACCGACGAGGACGTACTGGGCATCGCCGAGCTGGTCTATAAGGTCATTCAGGTCTGGAAGGAAAACGCGGTGAATAAAAAGCGGGGCCTTCGTGTCCATGTGGCTACGGCCTATTTTGTGCCCAAGCCTCACACCCCCTTCCAGTGGGAAAAGCAGATTACGCCCCAGGAGTATCTGCGCCGGTGCAGGCTGTTAAAATCCCATTTCTATTCCAAGTCCATTGTCTATGACTACCACAGCCCGGATTTGAGCCGTCTGGAAGCCGTGTTTGCCCGGGGCGACCGCCGGTTGGGGCCGGTTATCGAGACAGCTGTGAAAAGCGGTGCCCGGCTGGATGGCTGGGATGAATACTTCAACTACGCAAAGTGGTACGACGCTTTCCGCCAGTGCGGCGTCGAGGAGGATTTCTACACCACCCGGGGTTATGGCGAGGACGAGATCCTGCCGTGGGATGCAATTGATGTGGGCGTGTCCAAGGCCTTCCTGAAACGGGAGCGTCGCCGTGCCTATGATGGTAGGGTAACGCCCGATTGCCGCCACGGCTGTGCCGGCTGCGGCGCCAACAGCTTGCTTCAGGAGGTGACCTGCGATGCCTAGAGCACTGTTTGAAAAGGCGGGAAATGCCCGCTATATCTCCCATCTCGACCTGATGCGGGTGTTTCAGCGGGCCTTCAAGCGGGCCGGATTGCCTCTGACCCACACCCAGGGCTTCAATCCAAGACCGTCGGTGTCCATTGCTCTGCCGCTGAGCCTTGGCGTGGAAAGCCAATGCGAGCTGCTGGACTTTGAACTGGAACGCCCTTACGCTTGCGCTGAAATCCGGGAAAAACTGAACGCCGCGCTGATTGATGGCGTCTATATCCGGGAAGTCTATGAACAGGGACAGAAGCTGAAAAACCTTACGCTGCTGCAAAGCCGACTGGTTCTGGAATATGACAGACATATTTCTGATGATGCAGAAGATGTGATTCAAAGCCTGTTTTCCCGGCCTGAGCTGATCGTGGAGAAGAAGGGAAAGAACGGCACCACCCAGCAGGACATCATTCCCATGCTCCGCAGGCTGGCGGTGAAAAAGCTGTCAGACAGGGAAGTGGAGATCACCGCCCTGCACAGCTGTCAGAACCCTTCTTTGAATCCCATGCAGCTGAGCGCTGCCATCACGAAGTACCTGCCCGGGCTGTCGCCGGACTATGTCCGCTGCTTCCGGGAAGAGATATTTGACACAAACGAAACGATTTTCAGATAAGGAGAAACGAAAATGGATGAAATGATTCTGCTGGAGGAATGCCCCATCTGCCGCGGCGCGGGCATGATTATGCACGAGGGCGGCTGGAACGTTCAGGTGGAGTGCTGTGACTGCAGCGCCCACACCATCTATGTGGAGTACAATAACGAGGAAGAGAAGAAGGAAGCGGAGCGGACGGTGGCCCACCTGTGGAACATCGGCAAAGTGGTCAGCAGCGAACGTGGTGAGTGATCCGCTTGACTTGGGGGAAAAGGTTCGCATTCGCATTGCGCAGGCGGAGTCCAGCGCCCCCGGCTCTATCGCCGAAATGCTGAGCTTTCAGTTCGTGTCCTGTGAGGGCGATGAAATTGTGATGACCTGCCAGACCATGCCATGGATGCGCAACCCTGCCGGGACGCTCCACGGCGGTCTTGGTGCCACGATTCTGGATCAGGCTATGGGATTCGTGGCCTACTGCCTGAAAGCAGGGGAGGGAATTACCCCAACCGTGCACCTGTCTGTGGACTATCACCGACCCCTGCGGCCGGGAGAGCGGGTCATCGTGAAGGTTCATGTGGTCATCGAAACCAGAAACCTGATCAATCTGTATGCCGATGTCTGTCAGGCATCCAGCCCGGAGAGGGTTTGCCTTTCCGGCTCGGGCATTTTTTTCCTGAAGCAGAGTACGAAAGCATGATTTTTGCGATTTTCTACAGAAATATACCAAATCACGAACTTTCTGGGGATAAATAAAAAACTTGAAAAAAAACGAAAATAATGCTTGCATTTTTTGAACTTCTGTGATATCATATCGAAGTCGCCAAGAGAGCGGCAAACAAAATATCCGGGTGTGGCGAAGTTTGGTATCGCGCTTGAATGGGGTTCAAGAGGCCTCGAGTTCGAATCTCGACACTCGGACCATGAAAACCGAAAGAGCATTTGCTCTTTCGGTTTTCATTATTTCTAGGAGAGATTCAAACGATCAAATGCAGCTGATCATAACGCGATTGCTTGCCGCCGTCAAGCAGCTGCATTATGAAAATCTGCAAAATGAACACAAGCAGATGAATAATGCGCCTATTTTTGAGCACTGCCATTTGATATAATGCCAGTACATCAAAATAAAGGAGTAAACCGCTATGGAAAGAATTCGTGAAATCGCATCTGTTGTTTTTAAGGCTCTGACGCTGGCTATGGGCGTTGCCGTTGTGGTGCTGTCTCGTTTGGGCAGTCTGGATGAGAAGACCGCTGTCTGCCTGCTTGGGATTGGTCTGACCTGCGCGGGTATCGCACTGCTGTCGAAACAGTGAAGGAACGGTAGCCTCAGGCTTCACTAGGGGAAAAGCGGTACCTGCACGGTTCAGGCAGAAAGCGTCCGGCAAAAGGGTTCATTCCTATTGTGCGTAAGGTGGGAGCATGATGATTCATGGACACAAATGGAATACAGCGGATACGTGCACATCTATGCGCATCGTGTTCTCTTTCGTACTGCTGATTCTTCCAATAGCTTCAAACAGATTTCTTGTGACTTATACGATTATCGGATTGACGGACATTCTGGATGGGTGGTTGGCCAGAAAAACAGGTACGGCCAGTGAGTTTGGCGCGAAACTGGATAGTATCGCGGATCTTCTGTTTTATGGAATCCTCCTGCTCCGGCTTTTTCCGTGTTTATGGGAGTCGTTGCCGGCTGCTGTTTGGTATGTTGTAGCGGTCATTCTCTTTGTGCGCGTATTGGCCTACACAACAGCTGCCGTAAAATACCATCGTTTTGCCTCGCTGCACACCTGGCTCAATAAGCTGACTGGGGGAGTGGTTTTTCTGCTGCCCTATGTGCTTGCGGTTTCGACAGGCATCGCTTATAGCTGGGCAGTCTGCTTCCTGGCGCTTGCCGCGTCATTGGAGGAGCTGATGATCCATCTGTGCCATGATGAATACCGTGCTGACAGAAAAACGTTCCTTTCGCGAAGGTAAGGGTTTCCTCGACACCATAGGGGCCATATCGCGTCTATCAGGGAGCGGATACTGTAGCGCATGGGTATTTTGTGTGGGTTTTCTTGACCTTCAGTGGCTCAGGGCATCTAAGGCAACACCGCACAATGGGAGCTGCGGGCTTCAGCGGATCTTTTGCCCCAATCGTGCAGTATGAAAAATGGGAAATACATCCAGTATTCCCGCATTTTCCATACTTTCGCTTGGAACAAAATCTCTCGCCGAATCTCCTTGCCCCATTATGCGGTGTTGCCCTAAATAATCCCGACTCATGTTGAGCCGGGATTTTGTTTTGCTGAATACATATTTCTCAAAAAACGTCTGTGAAGCTAGCGTCACAGAAATGCGGAACCAGAGAAGTGGGACGATTATTTCCGCCTTCTGGGAACCCGACAAGCCCCGTTATCAGAAAGATCAAATTTTAGAAATTGTTCAGGGCTGTCCTGAACACCAGAAGCACGATAGGGAACACTTTCCGGCGGTGCGTCACAGGGTTTGCAAACACGCTTTATGGTACGCTGGGTGAGCGGGTGCGCCTCCTCAAAATAGAACAGCGTTTCCTCCGGCAGGGACAGGATCTGCTCCGGCGAGCATTGGCGAAGATTCTCAGTGATATCCGGTTTTGCGCAGATCCGTACGGAATTGCCGGAAAACAGGTCATATACTGTAAAGATGATACGCCCCGTTTTATAATACAGGAGGTGTTTTTTCCCGGCGGTACAGTGCAGGCAGACCTGGATTGCATCGGTACAGCAACCGACGTATTCTGAAACGCACACAAGTCGTTCCGGCTCAGCTTCCGACAAATTCAGTTTTTCAAGGGCTGTATCGCAGACCCGCACGCCCAGTGCCAGTATGGAGCACGGTTTTCCGTGAAACTGCACACTGTTTGTCCAAAAGTCGTGGATGCGGCTATGAGAAAGAGAGTTCTGGAACATACGATTTCCTTCCTATATCTGGGTATTGAGGTGCAAAAAGCGTTTTATGTCAATACAACTACCCTATTATGTTATATAATAGCAAAAATGACGACAGCTTGCAAGCCCATGAAAACGGAAAGTTCCAAAAAGCCGGAATTTCTCAAAATTCTATAAAAGCAGGTATAATGCCAGCGTCAGCAGTGCGTTATTTCGTTCTTCTTCGCAGTCGCCTGCCATCAGGAGCAGCAGCACAACAACCAGAAGATCCTCGGTTTCCAGATTACCCGGAAGGAGCCGACGCAGAAAGCTTCCCGCAGAAGCTGAGGCGGATGGGCTGACCCTTCTTTGAGATTGACGTCCGCTATGTGGATATTGTGAGGTGTTGGTGGGAGTCTGCGGCATTTGAACGTTTCCAAAAGCTTCCTGCGGAATTGTCTGCTGTGAGGACTGCGCGACGGCGCGTTGGGGATCCTGAATTCGATTCCTGCGATAGGAACCGTCAGGCTGAGGCACATAACGATTGTACATATCCTACCTCCCTCCCAGGAAAACTGATCCACCGGGCTTCAGAAGCACGGACGCAAGTCCGGCCATCTTTGCGGCACGCATTGCACGCTCCAGCTTATTAATTCGTGACTGGCATAAAAAAGGGGATAGCGCGTGAAGCAGCTCCTGCTGCTGTTGATCCACCTGACTGGTTTCCAGCATTTTGGATATCCCCTGCAGCAGGGAAGGATCGGGCAGAGACGATATCGGCTGCCTTGGCTGAGACGGCGGCTGCTCATTGGGCGCTTTGCCAAGTGTCTGTGCCATGGCCGCAATCTGCTGCATGATTTGGGGATTGGATAGGATACCCCCGAGCTTCTCCTCAAGTTCACTCATGTTTGTTCCTCCAGCTTCTTGAGCAATGCCTGTGCCTCGGGTGTTGACAATAGGTCTGACAGAGCTGCTTTGGCATGGATATAATCACCCGACACAGCATATGTGATGGCCTTCTGAAGTTTGGGGCCATCCTGTTTCTGAAGCAGAGCAATCAATTGCTGGCCAGCCGGGGTTTGCGCCATTCGGATCAATTCACCGATCTGTGGAATCTGCTGCATACCAGAATCCCTCCTGACAAGTTACATTTCCTGCAATAGAATATGCGCCAGCAGAGGAAATTGTGACTACAGCTTCGTTTTCATAACCGCCAATGCTGCCCAATTCTTGACAGATGATGCTTTCGTGCTATAATCGTATATTATAGTGCGATTGTTTTTTTGGATATTTCGGGAAGAACTGGTGGCTTTTCAGCCGTATTTTTCGGTGAAACATCACACAGACTGAAAAGGGAGGAGAACTATGACGATTCTGGTTCTTTCGGATTCGCATTCATCGCTTCGTTTTATGCGCCAATGCGCAGATACCATCCGGCCAGATGTCCTGGTTCATCTTGGGGACTATTTTGACGATGCAGTCGTGTTGAAAGAGGAATACCCTCAGATTTTGGTGTATCAGGTGCCCGGCAACTGCGACCGTTACCGTTGCCCACCTGGACTGCCGGAAATCCTCGTCGAGAACATTTGCGGTGTGCGTGTTTATATGACCCACGGCCATAGGCATCAGGTGAAAATGAGTATTGGACTTCTTTTGAAGGATGCCAGAGCCGCAAAGGCAGATATTGTGCTGTACGGTCATACGCATGCTGCCGACTGCCACAGGGAGGATGATGGCCTGTGGGTCATGAACCCGGGCAGCTGCGGATATTACGGAGGATCTGCCAGCATCATCGAAATAGTGGATGGAAAAATGAAAACCTGCAAAGTGATCAGGGAAAAGGATTTGCTATGACATCGTTGCCAGAAACACAAAAGCACTGAATAAGCCTGCAAGAGAAACCATCATGACTGCTGCGTCCAGCTGCTTGACAGTGAAAAACCCTTTGACAGGTATGCTTGAATGCGCGGCTTTCCTGTAAAAATGGAGATGTGTGGCTTGTGTAATCGATTTCATGGAATACCCTCCTATCAGCGTGTTTTGTTCTGACCAACCTGAGGAGAGTATAACGTAATAACAGTGTAATAAACTGGACTATTTGAAAAAATGTATCGCATTTCCCATTGTGCGGTGTTGCTCTAAGAAGCAGACATGAATTGTTTACTTGCTTATGGTTGGAATTTGTGGTACAATGCGGTAAAAAGATCGGGGAGGAAGCATATGGAAAACGCCGGATCGATTGTGAATGAAGGAAAAGGCCAGACGGGAATCGCAAAAGTGAAAACGGTGCTTGGAAAAATCAATCGGGTAATCAATTTGATTGGCCTGTGGCTTTTTCGGCTGAGAAAGCTTGTGTTGGCAGCCCCTGTTGTTTACTATGCGCTGAAATTGGCCGAGTATAATCGTGAGCATTTGCCGGAGCAGGTTGGCATAAACCTGCAGGCAACCGGGGAGTTCGCACAGTATATCAGCCGGAATATGGCAGTGATGGGGCCTCTGGCCCTGACTGGCGGCTGCCTGATACTGATGTTCTGTTCCAGAAAAGCGATGTACTCCTGGTCTATCAGTGTTTTTACGCTGGCTCTGCCGCTGCTGCTGCTTTTCAGTAACGCGTATCCCACTTAAGATTGTGAGGACAGCCATTTGTGCTGTCCTTTTTTTGTGCATTTTGTCAGATTATTTTTGGGGATTGTTCAAGAATTCTTCACCAAATGCCGAAAATATCTGGTATACTATACATACAACGAGGGAAGCGATGGGGAAAGCCGATGCCGTGGAAATATCTGCGGATAACCCGACGGTGTACCCGTGACACGTTGCTTCCCGGACAGAGAGGACTAAGGAACACGGCGGCTCAGTACATTGAGCCGCCGTATGTTATATTCTTTCGGTTATTCCGTGTCAATATCCCGAACCTTGACGTTTTTTCCAAAATAGGCCATTGCATAGCTCATAAAGGAAACGCCCAGGAACAGTGCGTCGATCACGGCGATGACGGTTACTGCCGCGGGATCGATATCCGGCAGCAGAACCAGCGCAATCAGACTGATAAACAGTACCGTTGTACAGACCTTACCTGCCAACAGGGCACCCGGCAGCATTTTTCCCTTTCGCAGAAACACAACACCGATCACCAACTGAAACAGCTCCTTCATGATGAACAAACCGAGTACAGGATACAGCACCGGATACTTCATGCTCAGGCAGATGGTCAGCGTCAGCTGTGTGAGCTTATCTGCCAGTGGATCCAGTACCTTGCCGAGTGTGGTGATCATACCATATTTTCTGGCAATTTTCCCGTCAATCATGTCCGTCAGGCAGGATACTGCCAAAATGATACCCGCGAGAATAAACTGGTAGTTTTGGGTTGCGTTGAGATACACGGTGGCATAAACAGGGATCAGCACCAGGCGAAAAAGGCTCAGCAAATTTGGAATTGTAAAAATGTCCTTTTTCCAGTTTTTGATAAACATGGGTTCATCCTCCGCTTATGTCGTTGGTACAAAGGCCTGTGTTTTCAGTTATTATAGACAACCGACAAAGGATTATCAAGTATTACCAGTCGCATTGATGAAAATTCACATTTCCGAAATAATTACTTGCTACATATCACGCGACGCGGTGGTTCTGTTCGCTGCCAATGGGTACTGGCTCGATAGATGCGTCCATGTCACTCTATCCAGATTGCCTGTAATCGGAAGCCCTGCCAGCATTTGAAAGGAAGCGAGAGAATCCGCTGTGATGTTATCCAGTACGCCTGTCAGTGATGGTTTGCTGACACTATGGTATACATCAGACAGAACCGCCAGCATTCCCTGGGCCAGAAAGAGATTTGGATGAGATTTGCCGCAGAGAATTACAATACCGGGATTCCAAACCACTTCAATAGGCGCGGCTGCATCCTGATTCGCCAGACTCATATCAAAAACGGGTACGATGGCTTCCCAGGTTGCCAGATCGGTGATTCCCGTAACCGGCAGCAGATGCTTCCGCTGGAAAACAGCGACGGCCTGCATGGTTTCCGGGCCGTAGATACCATCGGGGATAAGGTCTGCGTAGCTTTCGTCATTGCGCGCAATGACCTGAAGCATGGTTTGCAGGCTTCGGATCGGCTGACCTACAAAGGATTCTGGTTGTCTCATCTTGGTGCCTCCTGTCTGACGGGGTCCTGCTGCCCCGAGCTGAGATTCCCGCCCGGGAACTGGGACATGGTGCTGGTTGCGCTGTAGCGGGCACGGGGATTGGAATTGCCGAGGATGGCTGATGTATAAGGGAAGCTTTCCGGGTCACGCCAGGTTGTCGTTTCGATCCCGGAAAACTGATCGTAGATGGCTTCCCAGGTGTCAAAATCGACAATTCCTGTTTGAGGCAATCCAAACCGGCGCTGGGCTGCAAGAACTGCGTTTCGGGTACTGGGGCCGAAAATGCCATCGATTGTGACCGGCGGGATTTCGGGTATGTAGGCTGAAAGCACCTGAAGCATGTATTGCAAATGCTCCACCTTGACACCCCGGTCACCCTGCTGAATCGGATTGGAATTGGCCCAGTTAATCGCGTAGAATTGCTGGCCCTGACTGCGCAGCTCCGCCAGACTGGTGACCGCCACATAGTAGCGCACCAGGGCGTTCCATGTCGAACGTCCCACAACACCGTCTGGGGTCAGATTGAATATTTCCTGAAAACGAATGACTGCCGCTTCTGTCTGGGCGCCAAAAATACCATCAACCAGTGATATTTTGGGAATTGCGGGATAGTTCTGGGAGATTCGATTGAGCATAACCTGCAAGATCACGACGCTTGGGCCGGAATAGCCTCTGCGAAGCACACCGGGATAGGAGGAGGTAATTCCCTGCACAGGGGCATTGCTGACGATTTCCACATCGCCATAGTAGCTACGCAGGATTTCCGGGGTGGTATAGCCCTGCTGTGCCAGATTCTGGCTGCCCCACTGGCTGAGCCCCTCGCAGGTCACGGTGGTACCATTGCAGAATTTTGCGGCCAGTGGCTCCACAAAGCCAGGCCGGCGCAGATAGCTGGTGTACAGCTCATCCGCCAGACGCGCTACATTTTCAAAATAGCTGCGTCCGTTGACAAAAAACTGGTCGTAGGCGGTGGAATTGGTGATATCAAAGTCATATCCCCGGCTTCTGTAAAACTCGGTATAAACACGGTTCAGGGCAAAGGATACGATAGCGAGAATATTCGCCCTCAGGGCGCTCTCCTCCCATGTGGGGTAGATTTCGCTGGAAGCCACATTTTTGACGTAGTCCGAAAAACTGACTGTGACATTTTGCGCGTCTGAGTCCGGCGGCCCCAGGTGGACAGTGATCCGCTGGGGGATGTAGGGAAGGATCTGCGGCATATTTCACCTCCTAGAGATTTTGAGGCGGAGTGTCGAAAATAATCATTTGATCCCACTGATCAGGAAATTCTGAGAGCGGAATCATCTCCAGGTTTTGAATGGTGGTTATTCCCGCGAATACCTGCAAATTTTCCGCTTCCGTCTGCTCGAAGCCCTTCAGACGGGCGTACAGATTGACAACGGCGTAGGGCCGCTCCGATGGGTCAGGGGACTGACTCTCCGCCTTATCCGGCACAGGAATGGGGATGGGCGTGATTTTTCCGCTTCTGTCAGTCAGACGCATGGCAATGGCGGTTCCGTCCTGAGAGGTAATGGTGATTGCCACATTTCTCAGGGGATATTGCGCGTTGCTGGTATAGGCACGCACCTGTATGTAGCCGGTGGATGGCACGCAATCAACTCCTTTCAATTCTTGATAGGATATGCCATCGCCTGTCAAAAGGTGCAGGCAGCACCGCTCCGGCGCTGCCTGCCTGCTAAAGATATCCCTGCATTTGCCGGATGTTTGCGGTTTCACAGTCCAGCAGCTTCTGGCAGACGGTTTTCACCTGTGAATCCTGATCGGCGAACTGATGGATGTTTTTCAGTCCCTTGATCATACCCCGGGTGTTGCCCTGAATCATCATCCCGGCGATTTTGGAATCGGTGTTCCTGCCGTGAAGCTTCATCCGGGTCATCATATCCGTCATCATACGGATTCCCGGATCCAGTTCCTTAAGCTCCCAGCCTCGCTGGGTCGCGATGGAATGGGCCTCCGTTTCGATGGAATCATATTCGTGAAGCTGAGACTCAAGAGCTTTTCGAAGTGCCGGGCGCATACTGGTATCGAGTACGCTGCGAATACCGATCTGGCCCATCTGCGTGGTTTTCAATACGGAGGACAGAATTTCCTTGCTGTTTGTCATCGATCATCACCGATGCTAGTATGCACAATCCGCATCTGGGTATACATAGAATATCCAGATGAAGGGACGTGATGCTATGTGCGCGATTGCCGGAATCATCGGCTTGAAAACGGACGAATCCATACGCAAATCCATGCTGGCCACCATGCGTCGCCGTGGGCCGGATGCTCAGGGAACCTATCTTCGCGAGGACACGGTGCTGCTGCATTCGAGATTGGCAATCATTGACCTGGAGGGCGGTCAGCAGCCCATGGCCCTTGAATGGGCAGGGGAGCGCTATGTGCTCATCTATAATGGGGAGCTGTACAACACTGCTGAGCTGCGTAGAGGACTGATATCCCGCGGTCACACTTTCCATGGTCACTCGGATACAGAGGTTGTGCTGCACGCATATGCGCAATACGGTGACAGGTGCCTTGAGAAGCTGAATGGGATCTTTGCGTTCGCCGTTTGGGAGGAAAACCATAGACGCTTATTCCTTGCCCGCGATCGAATCGGTGTAAAGCCGCTTTTCTATCTGGAGCATGAAAATGGCCTTCTGTTCGCGTCGGAAATGAAAACGATTCTGACATTTCCCACGGTAAATGCCAGACTGGACGAGACGGGGATTGCCCAGCTCCTCTTGCTGGGGCCGGGAAGGCTGCCGGGAAGCGGTGTATTTCAGGGAATCCATGAGATAGAACCGGGATGGTTTGCGTATTATCAGAATGGAAAAATGACAAAAAACCAATACTGGAAGCTACGGGACAGAGAGCATCGCGAGAATTTCTCCGACACCGTGGAACAGGTGCGGTATCTGGTTTTTGACGCGATTGCCCGACAGATGGTTTCCGATGTTCCCATTGGCACCTTCCTGTCCGGCGGACTGGATTCCAGTATCATCACCGCGATTTGCGCGGAACAGGAGCAAAAAGAAGGAAAGCGGCTGAAAACCTTCTCCGTTGACTATTTGAACAATGAAAAATACTTCCAGGCCAGTAAATTCCAGCCAAATTCCGACAGTATGTATATCGGTATCATGGAAAACGCGTTTGATACGGAACACCACTGGACAGTTTTGCCGCCGGAAACCCTGTGTGATGCGTTGGAGGAGGCCACAATCGCCAGAGATCTTCCCGGAATGGCGGACGTGGATTTTTCACTGCTGGCCTTCTGCGGCGACATCAGACAGCAGGTGCGCGTTGCCCTGTCCGGCGAATGCGCGGACGAAATCTTTGGCGGATATCCATGGTATCGGGATCCTGAGGTCAGAGAGCGGGAGGGCTTCCCGTGGGCGCAGAATACCCAACAGCGTATCTCGCTGCTGCAATCCACCGCAGCCTTAAACGCTGAGGAATTTATCAGGGATGCCTATGAAAGAACCTGCCGGGAAAGTGATATTCTTCCCGGTACGCCCGCGCTGGAGAGGCGAATGAAGGAAATGGTCAACCTGAATTTCCGTTGGTTCATGCAGACTCTGCTGGACAGGAAGGACAGGATGAGTATGTATCACGGTTTGGAGGTACGGGTACCGTTTTGTGACTATCGTATCGCGGAATACCTGTACGGTGTGCCTTGGGAATTCAAGGATTATCAGGGGAAGGAAAAGGGACTCCTGCGGGAAGCAGTAAAGGGCTTGCTGCCGGAGAAAGTGCTGTATCGAAAGAAAAGTCCTTATCCCAAAACCTTTGACCCACGCTATACGGAGCTGATAGCCGGACGATTCCGGGAAATGGCATCGCAAAATGCCCCGGTGTGGGAGATTGTCAGAAAAGAAAAGCTGATGGAGATTCTGGAGAGCACATCCCCATGGCCATGGTACGGGCAGCTGATGCGAAATCCTCAGATCATGGCCTATTTCCTGCAAATGAATTTCTGGTTAATACACTATCATGTAGAGATCTTGTAAAATTTGATGGAATAGATTGACGGATTTCGGGATGCGTGATAAAATACAGATGATACCAAGATGTCTATACGATAGGAGGAACATTATGCGGAAAACAAAAATCATTTGTACCATCGGTCCTTCCAGCGAAAACGAAGAAACCCTGACTCAGATGTGCCTTGCCGGCATGAACGTTGCGCGGCTTAACTTCTCTCACGGCACCCACGAGGAACACGCAAAGAAAATCGCGCTCATTAAGCAGGTACGGCAGAAGCTGGGACTGCCCATTGCCATCATGCTGGACACAAAGGGCCCCGAATATCGAATCCGCACCTTTGCTGCCGGGAAGGTTACGATTGCAGAGGGCAGCTCCTTTACCTTCACCACGGACGAGGTGGAAGGCGATGAAACAAAAGTCAGTGTGAATTACAAGGCGCTTCATAAAGATTTGAAGCCCGGAGATGTGGTTACGGTCAATAACGGCATGGTTCAGTTTGAGGTGCAGGAAATCTGTGGCCACGAGATCCGCTGCAAGTGTCTGGTGGGCGGCGTACTGAGCGACCGCAAGAGTATGTCTTTCCCCAATAAGGTTATGTCCGGCCCTTACCTCAGCGAGCAGGATAAGTCCGATATTTTGTTCGGCATTGCGCACGGCGTTGACTTTATCGCGGCATCCTTTGTTTCTACCAAGCAGGATGTGCTGGATATTCAGAAGCTGCTGGATGAAAACGGCGGAAGCGACATTGAAATCATCGCGAAGATCGAAAACCGCTCCGGCGTGGATAATGTCACAGAAATTTGTTCCGCCTGCGGCGGCATTATGATTGCCAGAGGCGATCTGGGTGTGGAAATCCCCTATGTGGAAGTTCCTGCGGTGCAAAAGAAATTGACCCGCAAGTGCCGACTGCTGGGCAAGCGTGTTATCACCGCTACGGAAATGCTGGAATCCATGATTCAGAATCCTCGTCCCACCCGTGCGGAAATCTCCGATGTTGCCAATGCGGTGTACGACGGCACCTCCTGTGTCATGCTTTCTGGCGAGTCTGCTGCCGGTAAGTATCCCGTAGAGGCTGTGAAGGCCATGGCAAGCATTGCGGAGTATACCGAAAAGCACACGGATTATAAGCAGCGCTTCCGTTCTTCGGAATTTTTCGGAAAGAACAATCTGGACTGCATTTCCCACGCGGTTTGCTCCATGGCGATTGATGTCAGCGCAAAGGCCATTGTGGTCTGCTCCGTCAGCGGAAAGACCGCTATGCTGGTCAGTCGGTTCCGTACGCCCATCGATATTATCGGCATGACCACCGATCGGAAGATCTGGCGCCGCCTGTCCATGAGCTGGGGCGTTACCCCGGTGATGGCAGACCAGTTCCCCAGCATGGAGGTTATGTTCTACTACGCCAAAAAGGCGGCGATCGACGCCCTCAATCTCCAGCCCGGCGACAATATGGTTCTGACCGGCGGCCCGGTAAACGGCCAGCAGGGAAACACCAATACCATGAAGATCGAAACAGTTTGAGAAATACAGCAAGACGCTGCCCGGTCTGGGGCAGCGTCTTTTCTTATGCGTCAATGGTTGCGATTCCCAGGGTAATCTCTTCCAGAACATCCAAAAGGACGCGGACAGTATCCAGGGAGGTCAGCACGGTGACACCGTTTTCAACGGCGCAGCGGCGGATCTGGCTGGAACCTGTGTGAACATCCTCGCACCGAACGTCCATGGTGTTGATTACATAGGACACAAAGCCGGAGCGAATGGCATCCAGAATCTCCGTAGAGCCGTCGTCAACCTTGGCACGGATGCGCGTTTTGATGCCATCCTTTCGCAGGAAGAGAGCCGTTCCGGGGGTGGCTTCAATGTTGAAGCCCAGCCGGTAGAAGCGGCGGATCAGAGGAAGGGCCTCCTCCTTGTCCTCGTCCGATACGGTGGCGAACACGGTTCCGTAGTTGAGAAGCTTCACGCCGGAGGCCTGAAGGGCCTTGTACAAGGCTCTGGTCATGGAATTATCATAGCCAATTGCTTCGCCGGTGGACTTCATCTCGGGGGAGAGGTAGGCATCCAGCCCCCGGAGCTTGGAGAAGGAGAACGCGGGGGCCTTGACGTAGTACCGCTTCTTCTCGTCAGGATAGAGGACATCCACGCCTTGATCGTGCAGGCTGTGGCCAAGGGCAACCCGGGTAGCAATGTCTGCAAGGGGATAGCCGGTGGCCTTACTCAGGAAGGGTACGGTTCTGGAGGAGCGGGGATTGACCTCTATGATGAACACATTGTCTTCGGGATCCACGATGAACTGAATGTTGAACAGACCCTTGATGCCGATGGCAGGCCCCAGTTTTTTGGCGTATTGCAGGATAATGCCTTTGACCTTATTGGAAATGGAGAAAGGAGGATAGACGGAGATGGAGTCGCCGGAATGCACGCCGGTACGCTCCACCAGCTCCATAATGCCGGGGACAAACACCTGCTCCCCATCGCAGATGGCGTCGATTTCCACTTCTTTTCCGCGAATGTATTTATCAACCAGCACAGGCTTGTCCGCGTCAATTTCCACTGCCGTCTGCAAATAATGGCGGAGCTGGCCTTCATTTGACACAATCTGCATGGCCCGTCCGCCGAGTACGAAGGATGGGCGCACCAGCACGGGATATCCGATTTCCTTTGCGGCGGAAACGCCGTCTTCAATCCGGGTCACAGCCCTGCCCTTGGGCTGGGGGATGTTCAGTTCCAGCAGGAGCTTCTCAAAGGCATCCCGATTTTCCGCCTTTTCGATAGCGGCGCAATCCGTACCGATGATGTTTACACCAAGATCGGTCAGCGGCTGGGCAAGGTTGATGGCTGTCTGACCGCCCAGAGAAGCGATGACACCATCTGGACGCTCCAGGGTGATAATGTTCATCACATCTTCCGCCGTCAGCGGCTCAAAATACAGCTTATCCGAAGTGGTGTAGTCGGTGGAAACCGTCTCCGGGTTATTGTTGATGATAATTGCTTCATATCCCGCGTTCCGAATGGTCTGCACCGCGTGAACAGTGGAGTAGTCAAATTCCACACCCTGACCGATTCGGATGGGGCCGGAGCCGAGAACAATCACCTTTTTGCGGTCAGACACAACCGACTCGTTCTCGGACTCGTAGGTTGAGTAGAAATAGGGGATATAGCTGTCAAACTCCGCGGCGCAGGAATCGATCATCCGATAACCGGGTGTCATGCCCTTTTCCTTACGCAGCAGGAAGATGCTCTTTTCCGTCGTACCCCAGATCTCGGCAACGGCACGGTCGGAGAAGCCCATTTTCTTGGCGGCAAACAGTGCGGCAGAGTCTCCGGCGTGGTTCCTCAGGAAACCTTCCATGTTGACGATATTCCGAATTTTTCGCAGGAAGAAACGGTCAATTCCGCAGCAGTCCGCGATTTCGTCCACGCCAGTACCCAGTCGCATTGCCTGGGCGATGGCGTAAATTCGGTCATCGGTTCCGATAGGAATGTATTCCATCAGAGCGTCCCTCGTCCAGTCGTCAAATTTCTTCATGTGCAGATGGACGATTCCGATTTCCAGAGATCGAATACCCTTCAGTAGGCTTTCCTCAAAGGTTCTGCCCACGCTCATAGTCTCGCCGGTGGCCTTCATCTGTGTGCCAAGACGGTTATTCGCGTCAGCGAACTTGTCAAAGGGGAAGCGGGGCATTTTTGTGACGACATAGTCAAGAGCCGGCTCAAAGGCCGCGCAGGTGTTGGCCAAGGGAATTTCGTCCAGCGTCATGCCCACGCAGATTTTCGCGGAGACCCGGGCGATGGGGTATCCACTGGCCTTGGACGCCAGCGCGGAGCTGCGGGAGACTCGGGGATTCACCTCAATCAGATAATACTGGAAGGAGTTGGGATCCAGCGCAAACTGCACGTTGCAGCCGCCCTGAATTTTCAGCGCCCGAATCAGCTTCAGCGCGGAATCCCGGAGCATATGGTATTCTTTGTTGGTCAGAGTCTGAGACGGGCAAACCACAATGGAGTCGCCGGTGTGAATGCCCACAGGATCCAGATTCTCCATATTGCAGATGGCAATGGCGGTGTCATTGGCATCGCGCATGACCTCATACTCTATTTCCTTGTAGCCCTTGATGCTTTTTTCCACAAGCACCTGGTGGACAGGGGAGAGGACGAGGGCATTCTTCATGATTTCCCGGAACTCCTCCTCGTTGTCGGCAAAGCCGCCGCCGGTGCCGCCTAAGGTAAAGGCGGGGCGCAGAACGACCGGGTATCCGATTTCTTTAGCCGCTTTCAGACCTTCCTCCATGGAATTTGCAATCAGGGAGGGGAGTACCGGCTCGCCCAGGCTTTGACACAATTCCTTGAATCGCTCACGATCCTCCGCCTGCTCGATGCTGTAGCTGGGTGTTCCCAGCAGCTCCGTGTGGCATTCTTTCAAAATGCCCTTTTTTTCCAGCTGCATGGCGAGGTTCAGGCCAGTCTGTCCGCCGATGCCGGGGACGATGGCATCGGGACGCTCAAAGCGAACAATCCGGGCAATATACTCCAGCGTCAGCGGCTCCATATAGACCTTATCCGCGATGGCGGGGTCGGTCATGATGGTTGCGGGATTGGAATTGCACAGGACTACCTCGTAGCCTTCCTCTTTCAGCGCAAGGCATGCCTGCGTACCGGCATAGTCAAATTCCGCTGCCTGACCGATTACGATAGGGCCGGAGCCAATAACCAGAATCTTATGAATATCTGTACGTTTAGGCATGTCTGGCTTCCTCCATCATCGCAATGAACTGCCCGAACAGGTAATCGCTGTCCTGGGGGCCGGGGGCGCTTTCCGGGTGGTACTGTACGCTGAACACCCGGTCGTTGGCACATTCCAGCCCCTCCACGGTGTTGTCCAAAAGGTTTATATGGGTTGCCGTCAGGGGCGTATTACCCAGACTAGCGATGTCTACCGCATAGGAATGGTTCTGGGAGGTGATTTCCACCTTCCCGGTCTTCAGATTCTTAACCGGGTGGTTGCCGCCGCGGTGACCGAATTTCAGTTTATAGGTTTTGGCACCGTAGGCCAGTGCAATAATCTGATGGCCCAGGCAGATTCCGAATATTGGGTACCTGCCTCTCAGCTGCCGCACCAGCCCTATCACGCACTGCACGTCCTCCGGGTTGCCGGGGCCGTTAGACAGAAACACGCCGTCAGGCGCAATCGCGTTGATTTCATCGACAGTGGTATTCCACGGAAAAACCGTAACATCACAGCCCCAGCCGTTGAGGCACCGGACAATATTCTGCTTCATGCCGCAATCGATGGCTGCCACATGGTATTTTTTCTGCTCAGCCGGAGAGAAGTACGGCTGCTTGGTGCTGACCCGTGGGACCTGATCGTTGGGCAGAATCAAGGACTGCAAATGGGCCAAAGCTACAAGATTGGGGGTGGAGGCGTCCGTAATCAGCACCTTGCAGGTACCTTTGTCACGGATATACTTGGTCAGCTTGCGGGTATCCACACCGGCGATGCCGATGATGCCGTTCTTTTCCATGATCTGTCCTAGGGTCACAGCGGCTCGGAAATTGGACGGCTCATCGTTGTATTCCCGCACAATCATGGCGCTTGCCGTTGGATGGAGGGACTCATAGTCTTCCTCACACATACCGTAGTTGCCAATCAGCGGATAGGTCATAACAATAGCCTGGCCGGTATAGGAAGGGTCGGACAGAATTTCCTGATATCCCACCATGGAGGTATTGAAGACAATCTCCGCTGTGCACTCGCCGGAAGCACCAAAGCCGTAACCATAAAACTCGGTGCCGTCCTGCAAAATGATTTTCCTGTCACATTGGTGAATCATACTTTCTTTGTTCCTTTCCCTTTGGACAGCTTTTGCTCGAACTGGTCTTTGCGGGTGTCCTGCGGAATCTGTGTTGGGTAATCTCCAGAGAAGCAGGCACTGCAATATCCCATCCCGCCGCACAGATCCTTCAGATCCTCCAGGGGCAGATATCCAAGAGAATCAGCTCCAATTATTTCCGAGATTTCAGAGATAGAATGATTACACGCAATCAGATTGTCTCTGGAATCAATATCTGTTCCATAGTAGCACGGATGCAGGAAGGGAGGCGCGGAGATGCGCATGTGGATTTCCGCAGCACCAGCATTGCGAATGAGAGATACAAGCCTGGCACAGGTTGTGCCGCGGACGATGGAATCGTCGACCAGAACGACCCGTTTGCCACGCAGCTCATTTTCAACAGGACTCAGTTTGATCTTTACCTGATCCACCCGATGATCCTGACCGGGGGAAATAAATGTGCGTCCGATATACTTGTTCTTTATAAGCCCAATGCCATAGGGGATGCCGGATTCCCGGGAATAGCCGATGGCAGCGTCCAGGCCGGAATCGGGAACGCCTATGACAATGTCCGCATCAACAGGGTGGGTTCTTGCAAGGATCCGACCAGCGTTGACCCGGGCCGCGTGAACGTTGATGCCGCCAATGGTAGAATCCGGGCGGGCAAAATAAATGTACTCGAAAATGCAGGTTTTCTGGGGAGCTGTATTACAGCGGCGGCAATCGCTTGACAGTCCGTTCTGGTCGATGGTGATAATCTCGCCGGGAAGCACATCCCGCTCAAAGGTGGCTCCCACAGCGCTCAAAGCACAGCTTTCGGAAGCCACCACATAAGTTCCGTCTGACATTCTGCCGTAGCACAGAGGACGGAAGCCATAGGGATCCCGGACGGCAATCAGTTTTGTGGAAGACATCAGAACCAGAGAATAGGCACCATCCAGTTTCTCCATGGCCCGATAAACGGCCTCCTGAATGGAGGGCGTTTTCAGGCGTTCTCTTGTGATTACATAGGCAATGGTTTCCGTATCAGATGTAGAGTGGAAAATAGCGCCGGAGAGCTCCAGAGCACTGCGCAGAGGCAGAGCATTGCTCAAATTGCCATTATGGGCAACTGCCAGCTTGCCTTTCAGATGGTTTACCTGAATGGGCTGACAGTTTCGCATGGTCACGCCGCCGGTTGTACCATAGCGTACATGACCGACGGCGATTTGACCTTCGGGGAAATTCTTCAACTCCTGATGGGAGAATACTTCATTGACAAGACCGATGCCATGATGGGCAGTAAACATGCCATCATCATTCACAATGATGCCACAGCTTTCCTGTCCCCGATGCTGCAGGGAATAAAGCCCGTAGTAGGCAAGAGACGCTACATCCGCAGGCTTGGGACTGTAGACACCAAATACGCCGCATTCCTCATGAATACTCATTTGCGACCTCCCAAAGAAGCCGCGATAAAGCCCACAAACAGGGGATGGGGACGATTGGGGCGGCTCTTAAATTCGGGATGGAACTGTACACCCACATGGAAAGGCCGCTCACTCAGTTCCACGGTTTCAATCAGACGCTGATCGGGGGAGGTGCCGCTGAGGGTCAATCCTGCCTTTGTCAGCAGCTCGCGGTAGTCATTATTGAACTCGTAGCGATGGCGGTGACGCTCGGAAATCTTGGTGGCGCCGTAGCAGCGGGCCATGGTGGTATCCGTGGAGATGACACAGGGATAGGCGCCGAGCCGGAGCGTACCGCCCTTGTCCACAGTCTCGCTCTGACCGGGCATGAAGTCAATGACCTTGTTGGGGGTAGCCGTGTCAAACTCGCCGGAGTTGGCATCCGGGAGACCGGCGTATCGGGCATATTCAATGACCATGATCTGCATGCCCAGACAGATACCGAAATAGGGGATAGTGTGTTCCCGGGCGTATTTCGCCGCCAGAATCATGCCCTCGATGCCGCGGGAGCCAAAGCCGCCGGGCACCAGTATTCCATCCAGATCAGACAGCGCGGATTCATAGGTATCCGGGGTCAGGGTCTCGGAATCAATCCAACGGATGCAGATTTCGGAATCCAGCGCGTAGCCGGCATGCCGCAAAGCCTCAGCAACAGACAAATAGGCATCGTGAAGCTGAACGTACTTGCCAACCAGACCGATGGTGACGCTCCGGCGCAGATGGTAGATCCGCTGCACCAGCGCCTGCCATTCATCCAGCACAGGTTCCGGGGTCTCAAGTCCCAATTCCCGGCAGACAATGCCGGAGAAATTCTGCTTTTCCAGCATCAAGGGCGCCTCATACAGGTTGGGCAGGGTGATATTTTCGATGACGCAGTCGGGCTTCACGTTACAGAACAAGCTGATTTTCTGGAAAATGCTGTCCTCCAGCGGCTCGTCACAGCGCAGAACCACAATATCCGGCTTGACACCCATACCCTGCAATTCCCGGACGGAATGCTGCGTGGGCTTCGACTTATGCTCGTCGGAGCCCCGGAGGAAGGGAACCAGCGTCACATGGATGAACAGGCAGTTCTCTTTTCCGACTTCCAGAGAAATCTGCCGCACCGCTTCCAGAAATGGCTGGGACTCGATATCGCCGATGGTGCCGCCGATTTCGGTGATGACTACATCTGCATCCGTCTTCTTGCCAACACGATAGACGAATTCCTTGATTTCATTGGTGATATGGGGGATTACCTGAACGGTGGAACCAAGATATTCTCCTCTGCGCTCTTTGTTCAAAACGTTCCAGTAGACCTTGCCGGTGGTCAGATTGGAGTACTGGTTTAAGTCCTCGTCAATGAAGCGCTCGTAATGACCCAGATCCAGGTCGGTTTCAGCGCCATCCTCCGTCACATACACTTCACCGTGCTGATAGGGACTCATGGTGCCGGGATCCACGTTGATATAGGGATCCAGCTTTTGCGCCGCTACCTTCAAACCACGGGCCTTCAGCAGGCGTCCAAGGGAGGCGGCAGTGATTCCTTTACCCAAACCGGACACAACGCCGCCTGTGACAAAAATATACTTCGTCATCGCGATTCTCTCCTTCTCGACTGATACGGTTATTGTGGTCTTATCCCATTATTCCCATTCCACAGTTGCAGGGGGCTTGCTGGTAATGTCGTAGACAATGCGGTTAATCCGGGGCACTTCGTTGACGATACGAACGGATACCCGATCCAGAACCTCATAGGGAATGCGGGTCCATTCCGCGGTCATAAAGTCCTTGGTGGTAACGCTGCGCAGAGCCAGAACGTTCTCGTACGTCCGCCCGTCACCCATAACGCCGACACTTTTGGCATTGGTCAGTACCGCAAAGTATTGGCTGCACATGTCTACAAGATTTGCTTTGGTAATTTCTTCCCGGAAGATGAAGTCCGCCTCCCGGAGAATATCCAGCTTTTCCTCAGTAACATCCCCCAGAATACGGATGGCCAAACCCGGGCCGGGGAAGGGCTGGCGGTAGACCAGATAGTCTGGTAGGCCAAGTTCCTTGCCAAGCAGCCGGATTTCGTCCTTGAACAGGTGATCCAGCGGCTCCAGAACCGCCTGGAACTGCTCGATGACCTCCCGGGGCAAAAGCTTATTGTGGTGGCTCTTGATTACATCGGCATCTCCGGCGCCGGACTCAATGACATCCGGGTAAATGGTGCCCTGAGCAAAGAAATCCTCTTTGGTAATACCGAATTTCATGGCTTCGTCCAGGAACACATAGCCGAACTCGGCGCCAATGATCTGCCGCTTGCGCTGGGGATCTTCCACGCCTTTCAGCTTGTCCAGAAACCGCTGCTGAGCGTTCACCCGGACAAATTGGATATTCCATTTTTTGAAAGCGGCTTCCACCTCGTTGCCCTCATTTTTGCGCATACAGCCGTGATCCACAAAGACAGCCGTCAGCCGATCACCAACTGCTTCTGCAAGAAGCGCTGCCAGCACAGAGGAATCCACACCGCCGGACAGAGCCAGCAGCACCCGGCCCTTGGGGCCGATGGTCTGCCGCAGCTCAGCGACCGTATTTTTGCAAAAGTCCCCCATGGTCCAGGTGCCCTTGGCACCGCAGACCTCGTAGAGGAAATTACGCAGGATCTGGTCACCATACTGGGTGTGGTTTACCTCAGGGTGGAACTGCACACCGTAGAAGCCCCGAGCCTCATCGGCAATGGCGGCGTTGGGGCAGGCATCCGTATGGGCGACCAACGCAAAGCCATCAGGTACTTTGGCCATATAATCGCCGTGGCTCATCCAAGAAATCGCCTGATTCGGAATTCCTTTGAAAAGCCTGCAGCTGGTGTCATAATAGGTAGGTGTTTTGCCGTATTCTCTTGCGGTATCCTCCTGTGCCGCCGTCACCAGACCACCCAGAGTATGAGCCATGAGCTGACATCCGTAGCAGATACCCAGGATGGGTACACCCAGTCGGAAGATTTCCGGGTTCACATGGGGAGATTCTTCCAGATAAACGCTGTTGGGACCGCCGGTGAAAATGATGCCCATGGGTGCGAATTCGCGGATCTCCTCCATGGTCATGGTGTAGGGCTTGATCTCGCAGTAGACGTTCTGTTCCCGGACGCGCCGGGCAATGAGCTGGTTGTACTGTCCGCCGAAATCCAGCACCAGTATCTTTTCTTCCATATTCTGTCTCCTGTTACAGGTTGATTTCCGTATCCGATCTGGATACGTCAGTAAGCAGCGGTTTGACCTCTGCAAGGAAGCGTTCCACCTGCTCAGCGCACCGGCCAGTGTAGAGGGAAGGATCCATGACGGCATCCATTTCCTCCTTGGTCATGCCGAACTCCTTGTGCTGGGCCAGATCGCTCAGAAGATCCCAGCTTTCGCCGTTCTTCATCTTTGCGGTGGCATCCATGGAGCAGCTGCGGATGATCTCGTGCAGCTCCTGACGATTGCCACCGTGCTTCACGCCTTCCATCATCAGATTTTCCGTGGCGATAAAGGGCAGATATTCCCGCACGGTCTTCTCCACGATCTTTTCGTTGACGTGCAGACCGTTGGTCACATTCTGGGCCAGCCGCAGAACGGCATCGGCGCAGAGGAAGCCCTCGGGCAGGGAGATACGGCGGTTGGCAGAATCGTCCAGCGTACGCTCCAGCCACTGGGTGGAGGCGGTCATGGGGGCGTTCAAAGCATCCGCCATCAGATAACGGGACAGAGAGCAAATCCGCTCAGAGCGCATAGGATTACGCTTATATGCCATGGCAGAGGAACCGATCTGGTTCTTCTCAAAGGGTTCTTCCACCTGACGGTCGTGCTGCAAAAGCCGGATGTCATTCGCCATCCGATAGCAGCTCTGGGCAATGGAGGACAGGACATTGAGGATTCGGCTGTCCAGCTTCCGGGGATAGGTCTGACCGCAGACGCTGAAGCATTTGCTGAATCCAAAGTCCGCGCTGATTTTCTTGTTCATTTCATCAATCTTCCCGGTATCGCCGCCAAAGAGTTCCAGGAAGCTTGCCTCAGTGCCGGTAGTGCCCCGGCAGCCGAGGAATTTCATGGTATCCAAAACAAAATCCAGTTCTTCCAGATCGGCCAGAAGATCCTGCATCCAGAGGGTTGCCCGCTTGCCCACAGTGACCAGCTGTGCGGGCTGATAGTGGGTGTAGCCAAGGGTAGGCATGGCCTTGTAGCAGCCCGCGAATTCTGCCAGATTCGCGATGACCTTGAGAAGCTCGCCACGCAGATATTTCAGTCCATCGCGGTAAATGACAATATCCGCGTTATCGGTAACATAGCAGCTGGTAGCGCCCAAATGAATGATGCCGGCGGCCTCCGGCGCGACCTTGCCGTAGGCGTAGACATGAGCCATTACATCGTGGCGCACTTCCTTTTCTCGGGCTGCCGCGCATTCATAGTCGATATCGGTAATATGGGCTTCCAGCTGGGCAACCTGCTGGGCCGTAACAGGCAGGCCCAGCTCCATCTCCGCCTTCGCCAAGGAGACCCAGAGCTTGCGCCATGTCTGAATCCGGGTATCCATGGAGAACAGCTTCAGCATGTACTCCGAGGCATAGCGGGAACTAAGCGGGGACTCGTATTTGTCGGTCATTTCTGTTTCTCCTTAACGAATAATGATGCTGTCTCTCTCGGGACCAACGGAGACATAGCCGATGTGACAGTCGATATTCTGCTCAATGAACTCCACATATTTCCGGGCTGCCTCCGGCAGATCCTCCCAGTTCCGCACGCCGGAAATGTCGCACTTCCAGCCGTCCATGTATTCGATGACGGGCTTGGCGTCGTTCAGCAGGGAAGGGAAGGGAAATTCATCGGTAATCTGACCATCGATGGTGTAGTGGGTGCAGACAGGAATCTTATCCAGATAGCTCAGAACATCCAGCTTTGTCAGCGCCACATTGGTAGCCGCCTGCACATGGATGCCGTAGCGGGTAGCGACGATATCGATGGGGCCGACACGGCGGGGACGGCCGGTTTTCGCGCCGTACTCGAAGCCTGCCTTGCGCAGTTCCTCGGCTTCGTCACCAAACATCTCACACACAAAGGGGCCTTCGCCGACGCAGGTGGAGTAGGCTTTGACCACGCCGATGACCTCGTCAATTTTCGCAGACGGCAGGCCGGAACCAACCGGGGCGTAGGCCGCAATGGCGTTGGAGGAGGTGGTGTAGGGGTAGATGCCGTAGTCCAGATCACGGAGCGCACCAAGCTGAGCCTCGAACAGAATCTGCTTTCCTTCTGTCTGCGCCTTCCGAAGGAACGCGCCGGTGTCGCAGATAAAGGGCTTGATCTTGTTGCAGAAAACGTCGATCCAGACCTCCAGGTCTTCCATGGTGACAGGCTTGGCACCGTACACCCGGGTCAGAGTCAGGTTCTTCCACTCCATCAAATCCCTCAGGTGTTCACGCAGATGCTCGGGGTACAGCAGTTCACCGGCAAGAATGGTCTTCTTCTGATACTTGTCAGAATAGAAGGGAGCGATGCCCTGTTTTGTGGAGCCGTATTTCTTGTCTGCCAGACGTGCTTCTTCCAGTCCGTCCAGTTCCCGGTGCCAGGGCAGCAGCAGGGAAGCACGGTCGCTGATTTTCAGGTTTTCCGGCGTAATGGAAACACCCTTACTGGTGACGTCCTCAATCTCCTTCCAAAGGTTTTCCGGGTCAAGCGCTACGCCGTTGCCCAGAATATTCACAACATCCTTGCGGAAAATGCCGGAAGGGAGCAGGTGCAGGGCGAACTTGCCAAGATCATTTACAACGGTGTGACCGGCGTTGCCGCCGCCCTGATAACGGACGACTACGTCATAATGGTCAGTCAGGAGGTCAACCATCCGGCCCTTTCCTTCATCGCCCCAGTTGATGCCAACAATCGCAGAATTAGCCATTTTGGTACCTCCTTACAGGTGCTCTTCCAGCCGGTGCATGATTTCGGCGTAAGCCTCCTCCACACCGCCCAGATCCCGGCGGAAACGGTCTTTATCCAGCTTCTCGCCGGTAGCTGCGTCCCAAAGACGGCAGGTGTCAGGGCTGATTTCATCAGCCAGCACGATACTTCCGTCGCTGAGGCGGCCGAACTCCAGTTTGAAGTCCACCAGCGTTACGCCGCAGGTCTTCCAGAAAGCCTTCAGCAGCTCATCAATGCGCAGAGCATAGGTGCGGATGGTTTCGATTTCCTCGGCGGTAGCCAGCTTCAGTGCCAGCGCGTGGCTGGTATTCAGCAGGGGATCACCGAGAGCGTCATTCTTATAGGAATACTCCACTGTGGGCTGGTCAAATACAATCCCTTCCTCGACACCGTAGTGCTTGGCAAAGGAGCCGGCGGAGATATTGCGGACAATAACCTCCAGGGGGACAATGCTGACCTTCTTGACCAGCGTCTCCCGATCACTGAGTTCCTTTACATAGTGGGTAGGAATGCCATTCTTTTCCAGCATAGCCATCAGACGGTTGCTCATTTTGTTGTTGATGACACCCTTACCCACAATGGTGCCCTTTTTCAGGCCATTGAACGCGGTGGCATCGTCCTTGTACGCCACGATCAGAAGCTCGGGGTCATCGGTGGCAAAAACCTTCTTTGCCTTCCCTTCGTATAGCTGCTCTTTCTGTTCCATTTCTTAGTTCCTCCTAATTATTTTCCGCTGTCACCGTAGTTGGACAGAACCCGGGCGGAAGGATCGCTGACATTGCAGCCCTCCCACGCCTTATTCGGCATCCAGAAATCGACGATCATCTGACCTTGACCGGGGTAGTATTTCTCGAAGATTTCACGGTATAGCAGCGATTCCTTGGTAAAGGGCTGAGCGTGAGTGTATTTCTGACGCTTCAGTTCGAACTCATCCTGTGTATAGCAGGATTCCGCGTACTCCTTCAGGTAATCCACCATGGAGTGACCCACGGCATCGGAGAATGCCGCCTTCTCCCGCCACAGAATATCGTGGGGAAGATAGCCGCCCTCCTCGAAGGCATGGCGAAGCAGGTACTTACCCTTATTGTACCTGTTGAGTTTCATCTCCGGGTCAATGGACATGACGTATTTGACAAAATCCAGATCACCGAAGGGGACACGGGCTTCCAGAGAGTTGACACTGATGCAGCGGTCTGCACGGAGCACATCATACATATGCAGCTCCCGGATCCGCTTCTGGGCTTCTGCCTGAAATGCTTCGGCGGAAGGAGCGAAGTCGGTGTACTTATAGCCAAACAGCTCGTCGGAAATTTCACCGGTCAGCAGCACACGAATATCCGTGTTTTCATGGATGTACTTGCACACCAGATACATACCGATGCTGGCACGAATGGTCGTGATATCGAATGTCCCCAGTAATTCTATCACATTTTCCAGCGCCTGCAACACTTTTTCTTTAGAAATGATTACTTCTGTGTGGTCGCTGCCGATATAATCCGCTACCTGCTTGGCGTATTTCAGGTCAATGGCATCACCGGTCATGCCGATGGCGTAGGTTTTGATGGGCTTTTGGCTTTCCCGGGCGGCAATGGCGCACACCAGCGAGGAATCCAGACCGCCGCTGAGCAGGAAGCCAACCTTGGCATCCGCCACCAGACGCTTCTGAACACCGGCAACCAGTTTGTCGTGGATGTTCTTGCAGACCGTTTCCAGATCGTCATGGCAGTAGGAATCCACTGCGGCAATATCATTGTAGCAGACGAACTTGCCATCGGCATAGTAGTGACCGGGAGGGAAGGGGAGAATCTCCTTCACAAGGCCCATCAGGTTTTTGGGCTCACTGGCAAATACGATGGTTCCGGCAGCATCATAGCCATAATAAAGCGGACGGATACCGATAGGATCCCGGGCCGCGATGAACTGCTTCTTCTCTGCGTCATACAGAATGCAGGCGTACTCGGCATCCAGCATGGAGAACATTTTCACACCGTACTCAAAGTACAGCGGGAGCAGAATCTCGCAATCACTGTCACTGTTGAAGGTGTATTTTCCACGCAGCTGGCTGCGGAATTTTTCGAAGCCATAGATTTCGCCGTTGCAGACTACGGCGCTGGAATTCAAGGTAAAGGGCTGCATTCCTTCGGGGTGCAGTCCCATGATGGAAAGACGGTGAAAACCAAGAATGCCCTCACCCACATCCAGAATGCGGGAATCATCGGGGCCGCGGGAGATCGTTCTGGCAAAGCCCTTCTGAAACGCTGCCATGTCCAGGGGCTTTCCGCAATAACCAATAATGGAACACATATCTGTTTCCTCCTTAAAACCAACCCGTGGGAGAGCCGCATTTTGCGGCTCTCCCGTGGATCTTCTTAGTTATTCTACATCCTGCAGGGCATCGTAGCCCTCTTCGCCGGTACGAACCTTCACAACATTTTCGACATCGTATACGAAAATCTTGCCGTCACCAATGTGACCGGTGTACAGAACCTTCTTTGCGGTTTCGATGACAGTACGGACGGGAACCTTACTGACCACAATGTCAACCTGTACCTTGGGAAGCAGGCTGGCTTCCACAGGAACACCACGGTAGTATTCGGGCTTACCCTTCTGCGCACCGCAGCCCATGACGTGGGAAACGGTCATGCCGGAAATTCCGATGGTCATCATTGCGTTCTTCAGATTCTCCAGACGAGACTCCTTGCAGATAATCTCGACCTTTGTCATCTTGGGAGTAGTGCCATCCTCGAAGGAAGGCATCTTCTTCACGGGGATCGCCTCGGCGGCGGGCACATCGCCGGTAACAACAACGGGTGCCTCCTCGTCTACCATGTCAGGCAGCATGGCGAAACCGGCGTAAGCGGAGGGCAGGCCGTGCTCGGTTGCGTCCAGGCCGGTGATTTCTTCCTCTCTGGTAACGCGCAGACCAACGGTTGCCTTAATTACCAGGAAAGTAATGGTGATAGTAACAACCGTCCAAAGGGCTACAGAAGCGAAGCCCAGCAGCTGCAGGCCCAGCAGCTGGAAGCCGCCGCCATAGAACAGACCCTCGATGGTCTCGCCGGAAGCATTGGCAACGGCATAGCCGGGAGCGGTGCTGGTGGCGAAGAAGCCCACAGCGATGGTGCCCCAGATACCGTTCAGGCAGTGGACGGCAACGGCACCAACAGGATCGTCAATGTGCAGCTTGTGGTCAAGCAGCCACACACCGAACACCACCAGCACACCGGCAACCGCGCCGATGATGGTAGCACCCAGGCAGTCGGTAACGTCGCAGCCAGCAGTGATGGCGACCAGACCAGCCAGAGAAGCGTTCAGACACATGGAAACATCGGGCTTACCATATTTTACCCAGGTAAAAATCATGCACACAACGGTGGCAACGGCGGGAGCAACGGTGGTGGTCAGGAAGATGGAACCCAGCTGACCCACGGAAGTAGCAGCGGCACCGTTGAAGCCGTACCAGCCCAGCCAGAGAATGAAGACACCCAGAGCGCCAAGAGCGATGCTGTGGCCGGGGAATGCGTTCACCTTCACGATTTTGCCGGAAGCGTCATGGATAAACTTGCCAATACGGGGGCCCAGCAGCTTCGCGCCAATGAGGGCGGAGATGCCGCCGACCATGTGAATCGCGCAGGAACCGGCGAAATCATGGAAGCCAAGGCTGGCAAGCCAGCCGCCGCCCCAGATCCAGTGGGCCTCAATGGGGTAAATCAGTGCGGAAATGACGCCGGAATAGACGCAGTAGGACAAGAACTTGGTGCGCTCAGCCATAGCACCGGAAACGATGGTCGCGGTGGTGGCGCAGAACACCAGGTTGAATACGAAGCTGGAGAAGTCGAAGCTTTCGTAGGCGGTGAACAGGTCGAATCCCGGCTTGCCGATGAAACCAAACAAATCCTCACCCATCAGCAGGCTGAAGCCGATCAGGATAAACACAACCGTGCCGATGCAGAAGTCCATCAGGTTCTTCATGATGATATTGCCGGTGTTTTTGGCTCTGGTAAAACCGGCTTCCACCATTGCAAAGCCAGCCTGCATCCAGAAAACCAATGCCGCGCCGATCAGATACCATACACTCCATACTTCACTCATAATCTTACCTCCTTATAAATTTGGTTCTTCTCTTTTTCCCTGGGAGTCATGAAAGCTCCCATAAATGGCTTTCCCGATTTGGACGCGTGGCTCAAACCGGGAAAGTGCTTCATAATAATAACATAAGCCGCTTTCCGGGAGGGGGTGGTCAGCCCCCTCCCACGGGCCGTCCAGGACGGCATTTGGCAGCTATGAAAGGGTAGCGAATTA
>JALFUW010000103.1 GCA_022786995.1 Clostridiales bacterium | reverse complement strand
CGTCATCGTCATGCCCGGCTACGCCTTCGGCGGCACCATCGTTGAGGCCGCTCCCGAGTACCCCGACGTGAAGTTCATCGCTCTGGACGTTGCCGCCGGCGACCTGCTGGAGGCCGGTGTCGGCGCTGTCGGCGAGTCCTATGACTACAACCCCGCCAACTGGGACCTGAACAAGTACGTTGACATGAGCAACGTCTACTGCGCCGTGTACCAGGAAGAGCTGTGCGGCTACATGGCCGGTTACGCTGCCGTGAAGCTGGGCTACACCAAGCTGGGCTTCCTGGGCGGCATGGCCGTTCCCGCCGTTATCCGTTACGGCTTCGGCTTCGTGCAGGGCGCTGACGCTGCCGCTGCCAAGCTGGGCGTGAAGGTCGATATGAACTACTCCTGGCTGTACGGATCTTCCTTCCAGGCCTCCAACGAGCTGCAGACCATGGCCGCCGGTTGGTACACCAACGGCACTGAGGTCATCTTCGCCTGCGGCGGCTCCATGTTCCAGTCCATCGCCGCTGCCGCTTCCGCTGAGGACTGCGCGGTCATCGGCGTTGACGTTGACCAGTCCTTCGAGTCCCCCACCGTTATCACCTCCGCTATGAAGGGCATCGGCGAGGCTGCTCAGCAGGCTCTGAAGGCTGCTGAGACCGAGGACAGCTGGAAGGCCTTCATCGGCGACGGCAACACCGCCATCACTCTGGGCGCTGCCGAGGGCGCTGTGGGTCTGCCCACCGCTACCTGGTCTCTGGAGGGCTGGAGTGTTGCGGACTACGAGGCAATGCTGGCTGACATCGTCGCCGGCAAGGTCGTCGTTGACAACGCGGACGTTCCCGAACCCGCCAGCACCGCCAATGTGACCATGAACATTGTCAAGTAATTTTTGACGGTACAAAATTTCCCCCGGCACCGCAAGGTGCCGGGGGTTTTTGCGGCGCGTCGCCGCTGACAATGCGTGCTCGGCCGGTGTGTGTACGCTACACCATTGGGTACAGCTCGGTATCGTTTCTGCTGTGCTGCAAAGAAGGTGGCTCCCTTCAATAAGGTGGCTTTCTTCATTCCTTCACACTGACCAGCGTATCCAAAGCCTTGCGCTGCTTGGGTCGGAGGGAGTCGCCTTCGGCGGCATAGCCAAGGGTGATGACCAGCCGGGCGGGTGCGTCGAGGCCGGTGATTTCCCGCAGCTTTTTGTCGTCAATCCAACCGAGAATGCAGGTGGACAGGCCCTGAGCCGTGGCCTCTGCCGTCAGGTAGGCGGCAGCAATGCCAATGTCGATGGAGCGGTAGTCGTTATTCTTGACCCGTGCGCCCATGGCGGCGGACTTGCTGTAGGGCTGCTCGGAAACGATGATCAGCACCGGGGCCTGGGAGGCGAATTTGTTCATGCCGAGACCCTGACAGGCTTTTGCGGCGGCCTTCGCTGCTTCTCCCCGGCAGACGGTCAGGTGGTAGGGCTGGGCATTGCAGGCGGAGGGAGCCAGACAGGCCGCTTCCAGCACTGCGTCCAGCTTCTCCTGTTCAACGGGGCGGGTCAAATCGTAGCTGCGGCAGGACTGGCGATTTTTCGCGATTTCGAGAAAGTTCATAAGGGTTCCTCCTGAAAAGAGATTTTATGGTAGGGGCGGGTCAGTGACCCGCCCGTCCGCGCAAACGGCTTCTCAAGAACGGACGGCTGACGCCGAAAGGAGGGTCAATGACCCTCCCCGACGATTTTGCAAAATGATTACTGCTTCGCCAGCAATCCGTCGATGAACTGGGTGGCGGCTCTGGCGGAGCGTCCGCCCCGGCCCAGAGCAAAGCGCTCTGCCAGCAGTTCCAGCTCATTAGTATTCATTTTGATACCCTTCTCCTCAGCCAGATGCCGGACGATGCCGAGATAGGTTTCCTTATTGGGCTTCTGGAAGGTGACCTGAATGCCGAACCGCTCGGACAGGGAGATGATCTCCTGCATGGTGTCGTTGCGGTGGATATCGTCACCGTCCCGGTCGGAGAAGCTCTCCTTAATAAGGTGTCGGCGGTTGGAGGTGGCGTAGATTACCACGTTGCGGCTCTTGGCGGAGACGCTGCCCTCCAAAATGGCTTTCAGGGCACTGAAATTGTCGTCGTCCTTCTGGAAAGAAAGGTCGTCGATGAACAGGATGAATTTCAGGGGGTTGGTGTTCAGCTCGTCCAAAATGGCGGGGATGGCGTGGAGCTGTTCCTTGCGCACCTCCAGAATCCGCAGGCCCCGGTCGTGAAGCTCGTTGACCACCGCTTTGACGGTGGAGGATTTGCCGGTACCCGCGTCGCCGGTGAGGAGAATGTTGGCGGCGGGCTTGCCCTCGAGAAGGGCCACGGTGTTGTCCAGGATGATCTGCTGCTCCCGCTTGTAGTCGATGAGGGAGGAGAGCCTCGTCTGATCCGGGTTGATGACGGGGACGATGCGGTTGCCTTCGCCGATGTAGAACATGATGTGCTTGGCGTAGATTCCGTAGCCCAGCCGGTGGATGTTAGCGCAGCGCTTGTGATAGCTGTCCACAATGTTCAGCTGCTTTGTAGCGAAAATGGGCAGATACCCGGGCCAATCCAAACCTTCCCGCAGGTCTTCCGGGGTCAGGTCGGCGACGGCCTGCAAAACCAGCAATTCCTGCTCCACCTGGGCTTCCATCTCAGGCCAGGGCTGCTTTCCCTGTCCGATCATGCGGATGTAGGCATTTTCGTCGTTGTTGACGATGTGCTGGATGTAGCCCGCCAGCGTCCGCTTCTCTGTGCCGTAGAGGGCGGACACGAAAGAAGCGTACTTGGAGACGGCTTCGGCGGGGGAGCCGCTCCTGCTGTCCAGATAATCAAGTAATGCGGATACAACGGGGTCAGACAGCAGCGCCCGGAAAATCGCCAGTGAGTTAAGACGAATCTGTAGTTCGGTCAGCTTCATACGTTCAGAATCGCACCCTTCGCGCCGCTGGATACCAGGGCGGCGTAGCGCTTCAGGTAGCCGGACAGCTCCTTCTTCTTCGGGGTGAAGTTGGCAAGGCGCTCTGCCATTTCCTCGTCGGAGATTTTCAGCTCCAGCTTATTGTTGGGGATGTCGATGGAGATGATGTCGCCCTCGCGCACGATGCCAATGGGGCCGCCGGAAGCCGCTTCCGGGGAGACGTGACCGATGCAGGCGCCACGGGTGGCGCCGGAGAACCGACCATCGGTAATGAGGGCCACGGAATTGCCCAGCCCCATGCCCATGATGGCGGAGGTGGGGTTCAGCATTTCCCGCATGCCGGGGCCGCCCTTGGGGCCTTCGTAGCGGATGACCACCACATCGCCGGGCTGGATTTTGCCCGCGTTGATGGCGGCCTGAGCTTCCTCCTCGGATTCAAAGACCCGGGCAGGGCCTTCATGCACCTGCATTTCGGGCAGCACCGCGCTGCGCTTGACCACGCTGCCCTCGGGGGCCAGATTGCCCCGGAGCACGGCAATGCCGCCGGTGGGGGAATAGGGATTTTCCACGGTGCGGATGACGGAGGTGTCCACATTCACGGCATCGGCGATGTTTTCGCCCATGGTCTTGCCGGTGACGGTCATCACCGAGGTGTCCAGCAAATTCTTCTTGGTCAGTTCTTTCAGAACCGCGTACACGCCGCCGGCGGCGTTCAGATCCTCCATGTAGGTGGGGCCGGCGGGGGCCAGATGGCACAGGTTGGGGGTGACCGCACTGATCTCGTTGGCCATGTCCAGATTGAAGTCCACGCCGCATTCATTGGCAATGGCGGGCAGGTGGAGCATGGAGTTGGTGGAGCAGCCCAGGGCCATGTCGGCGGTGAGAGCATTGCGGATGGCGGCGGCGGTCATGATGTCCCGGGGGCGGATGTTCTTGCGCACCAGTTCCATGATCTGCATACCGGCGTGCTTTGCAAGCTCGATGCGGGCGGAGTACACGGCGGGGATGGTGCCGTTGCCCTTCAGGCCCATGCCCAGAACCTCGGTCAGGCAGTTCATGGAGTTGGCGGTGTACATGCCGGAGCAGGAGCCGCAGGTGGGGCAGGTGTTCTTTTCGCAGTAGGTAAGCCGGGCTTCGTCAATTTTTCCGGCGGTGTAAGCGCCGACGGCTTCGAACATACTGGAAAGGCTGGTTTTTTTGCCGTCTACCCGGCCTGCCAGCATGGGGCCGCCGCTGACGAAAATGGCGGGAATGTTCACCCGGGCGGCTGCCATGAGCAGGCCCGGCACGTTCTTGTCGCAGTTGGGCACCATCACCACGCCGTCAAAGCCGTGGGCTTTCAGCATGGCTTCCGTGGAGTCGGCAATCAGGTCACGGGTGACGAGGGAATACTTCATGCCCTCGTGGCCCATGGCGATGCCGTCGCAGACGGCAATGGCGGGGAACACAATGGGAGTGCCGCCGGCCATGGCCACACCGATTTTCACGGCTTCCACGATCTTGTCCAGATTCATGTGGCCGGGGACAATCTCGTTGTAGGAGCTGACAATGCCAATGAGGGGCCGCTGCTGCTCTTCCTTGGTTAGGCCAAGGGCATGGTAGAGACTGCGGTGGGGCGCGTTGTGCGCTCCGTCAACTATTCTATCCTTAACCATATCGGTTCTCCTCAATTAGTTATTGATGAGCTTATCCTCGTCGCTCCAGCTGTAAAGCTTTCTTACTTCCTTGCCGACCTTCTCGGAGGGATGCTCTGCGGCAAGCTTACGCATAGCGTTAAAGTGTACCTGAGCGCCCGCGTCGGACATATCGAGTAAGAATTCCTTTGCAAAAGTACCGTCCTGAATGTCGGAAAGTATCTTCTTCATA
>JALFUW010000099.1 GCA_022786995.1 Clostridiales bacterium | reverse complement strand
GGTCATCTATCGCAACTACATCATTGCCACAGTTGATGCTGTTGAGGGGAAACTGCTAGAACGCCACATCCGCAGACTGTAACCCATGTCTCTTCCCTATGTGTTACCTATGTTACTCTTGACACAATGGGCGCCCCTACGTTAGGTAAATTCCCCTTTATCTAACGAAGCGTTCCCGGTCGAGGGGCCCAAAGGATGTTGGTTTATCACCCAGCGTTCGTAACGCATTGGCTGTCAGCCCTGCTGACCGCATTGGCTGTCCGCCCTGCGGACTTAGTATATCACAGCAACTGCCCCTTGACAAGAAGCCCCGCAAGTGCTATGTTGTAAGAGAACTGAACAGTATCTTCAGGGCGGGGCGCAATTCCCCACCGGCGGTAAAGTCCGCGAGCGCGTAAAAGCGCCGAATCGGTGAAACTCCGATACCGACAGTATAGTCTGGATGGAAGAAGGTACGCAAGAAGAATATCCTTGCGTTTATTTTCACGCCCTGGGTTTTTCCCAGGGCGTATTTTTATTGCACAGGAGACGAAAACTATGGCTGAACTATGGACACAAATCGCGGAGAACCTCTCTTTTGTATTGACCTGCGCCGCAATCGTGGTGGGCTTGGCGCTGCTGGCGAAGTTGTCGGAAAAGTATCTTCCCGAACTGCGCAAGGTGACCCCTGCCCGGCGGGTCAGCATCATCAGCATCTGCGCCGCCATCGCAACGGTGCTGCACATTCTGGACTTTCCCCTGCCCTTCCTGGCCCCCGGCTTCTACAAGCTGGACTTTTCCGAGCTGCCGGTGCTGCTGTGCGGCTTCTACTTAGGGCCCTGCGCCACGGTGGTCTGCGAGGGCATCAAGATTCTGCTGAAGCTGCTGCTGAAAAGCACCTCCACTGCCTTTGTGGGCGACCTTGCCAACTTCGTGGTGGGCTGCTCCTTCGTCCTGCCCGCTACCATCTGGTATCACCTGCATAAAAGCAAACACAGTGCCATCATTGGATTGATTTTGGGCACCATCTGCATGTCCGTCTTCGGCACTGCCTTCAACGCCGTGTACCTGCTGCCCAAATTCGCGGAGCTGTACGGGATGCCCCTGGACGTCATCATCGGCATGGGCACCGCCATTCACGCCGGTATCCATAACGTAACCACCTTTGTCGTCATGTGCGTGGCCCCTCTGAACGTGGTGAAGGGCGCCATAGTTTCCGTGCTGACGCTGCTTCTGTACAAGCGGGTGGCCCGGCCCCTGTTCGGCATTCGCTCTTAAAACGTTCAAAATCCCGCCGCTTGTGCAAAGCGGCGGGATTTTTCATTTATTCTCCGAAATGCTCCGCCACTTTGGCAAGCATCTTCCGAATGGGCAGCTGGTAGGGGCAGCGCTGTTCGCAGGCGCCGCAGCCGATGCAGTCGGAGGCCTTCTTTTCCATGGCCATGTAGCGGCTCTTGGCCCACTCGGCAAGGCCGTAGCGCTGCAGGTACCCGTCAAACAGGAAGGCGCCGGAAATGTTGATGCCCGCGCTGCAGGGCTGGCAGTAGTTGCACCGGCGGCAGAACTGAGTGCCAAGCCGACTGCGAATTTTCTGGAAGCCCGCCGTTTCCTCTGCGGTCAGTTCGGAGGTATCGGAGACTGCCGCCAGATTCTGCTTCAGCTCCTTCGCTTCTGCCATGCCGGGAATCACCACGGTGACGTTGGGATTGGCACAGATATAGCGCAGAGCCAGAGTGGCATCCTCGATGGCGCCGCCGGCAAGGGGCTTCATGCAGATAAAGCCGATGTTCTTTTCGGCAGCCTTGGCAATCAGTTCTTCCGCCTGAGTCTCTACAATATTATAGGGGAACATGAAGGTCTCCACCCAGGGAAGCTCCAGCGCCATGCGGAAAGTGTCCAGAGAATGAGCCGTCACGCCGATGTGACGGATTTTTCCCGCCGCTTTCGCTTCCAGCAGGGCCTCCAGCGCGCCGCCGGGGGCGATTACCGTTTCCAACTGCTCCGGGGTGATGTTGTGAATCTGGTACAGGTCGATGTAATCTGTGCGCAGATTCCTCAGGCTGGTTTCAATGTCCGCCGCCATGGCATCTCTGGTGCGGGACATGCTCTTGGTGGCGACTACAAAGTCCTCCCGGATGCCCTCAAGGGCGTAGCCCAGATATTCCTCACTGACGGTGTAAGCCCGGGCGGTGTCGATGAAGTTCACACCGGCAGCCTTCAATTCGTGGATCAGCGTCTTCGTCCCCTCCGCGTCAATGCGCTGAATGGGAATGCCGCCAAAGCCCATCCGGGAGATTTGGAGGCCCGTTTTTCCTAAAATTCTGTATTCCATCGTTATTTCCCCAATTCTTTATTTTTTGCATACGCGGCGCAGACGCAGTCCATAGCCGCGCCCCGGAAGCCCCGCTGCTCCAGAATCCGCACACCCGCGATGGTGCTGCCACCGGGGGAGCACACCGCGTCCTTTAACGCGCCGGGGTGAGTGTGGGTGGACAGGTAGATTCCCGCCGCCCCCGCCATGGTCATGGCGGCGTAATCCAGAGCCTTCGCTCTCGGCAGGCCGCAGGCCACGCCGCCGTCTGCCATGGCTTCCAGCATCAGGTACAGGTAGGCCGGGCCGCTGCCGGACAGAGCGCTGGCAGCATCCATCAGCCGCTCCTCCAGCGGATCCAGCAGACCGCACAGCTGCATATCCGCCAGCCAGTCGGCCTTCATTTCTTCGGTTACAAGGTCATTTGTGCAATAGGGAATCACGCCCTTACCCACGGAGGTGGGGGTGTTGGGCATAATGCGGATCACCGGCAGAGCCGTGCCCGCGAATTCCTCGATCTGCCGGATTTCCAGCCCCGCCGCCATGGTGATGAGCAGAGGTTTCCGCTGGGCCAGCGTCTGTCGCAGGGGCAGGAGCATATCCTTCATCATGTGGGGCTTCACCGCGAGGAAAATGCGGTCACAGCTTTCCGCAATGGAAGCATTGTCCGAATATGTGACCCCTAGCTCCTGTGCAAGCAGTTTCGCCCTGCCGGAGCGGTCTGTCACGGCGATGTCCTTTGTTTTGAGGCTCAGGGCACGGGCGATGGCGCCGCCCATGTTGCCGCAGCCTAAGAATCCATACTTCATACTCTCACCTGTCCGTTTCCGTGAATGATGTACTTATAGGTGGTCAATTCCCGCAGACCCATGGGGCCCCGGGCGTGGAGCTTCTGGGTGGAGATGCCCATTTCGCAGCCCAGGCCGAACTCACCGCCGTCGGTAAACCGGGTGGAGGCGTTGACGTACACCGCCGCACTGTCTACATTGGCGGTAAAATACGTTTCCGCTGCCGGGTCGGCAGTGATGATGGCCTCGCTGTGGCCTGTGGAGTGGGCGGCAATGTGGGCAGCGGCTTCCCGGACATCCTCCACGCATTTTACCGCGAGGATGTAATCTAAGAATTCGGTGTCAAAGTCCTTCTCTCCTGCCGGGGTGCCGGGAATGTGCTTAGCCGCTTCCTCATCCAGCCGCAGCTCCACCTTCTGTCCCAGACGGGTGTGTAGCTTGGGAAGAAATTCCGCCGCGATGGCCTTGTCAACCAGCAGCACCTCCTCCGCGTTGCACACGCTGGGGCGGCTGGTCTTGGCGTTTTCAACGATATTCAGGGCCATATTCTGGTCTGCGGTCTTTTCCACATATACATGGCAGATGCCCGTGCCGGTGGCGATACAGGGCACCGTCGCCGTGCGGACGCAGGCGGAAATCAGTCCCGCGCCGCCCCGGGGAATCAGCAGGTCAACATAGCCGTTGGCTGTCATAAGGGCCGTGGCGCTGTCCCGGCTGGTATCCTGCACCAGATTCACGGCGGTTTCCGGGATACCCACGGATTGCAGGCCCAAACGCAGTGCGTTTACGATGGCATTCGCGCTGCGGAAGGCCTCCTTGCCGCCCCGGAGGATGCAGACGTTGCCGCTTTTTAAGGCCAGCGCCGCCGCGTCGCTGGTCACGTTTGGACGGCTCTCGTAAATGATGGCAATCACTCCCATGGGAACGGATACTTTATCAATTTTCAGCCCGTCGGAACGGGTGTGGCTTTCCAGCGTCAACCCCACCGGGTTGGGAAGACTCGCAACCTCCCGGATGCCCTTTGCCATCCCGGCAATTCTCTCCGGGGTCAGGCGAAGACGATCCAGCATCACGTCGGTCATCTGTCCCTTTGCCGCTGCCAGATCAAGGGCGTTCGCCTTCAAAATTGCGTCTTCGCAATCCAAAAGGCTGTCCGCCATGGCGTTCAGGGCGGCGTTTTTTTCACGCGCCGTCAGGTTGGCGATTTGAAATTTGGCGGCCTTTGCCGCTTCCAGCATCTTCTTCATACCCATTCCCCCACAAATCTGGTACCCACCGGCTTCCCTTCTACGATATCATAGAGGGCGGCGGGATTGTTTCCGTTGGCGATGACCATTTCACAGCCGCAGTCCAGACAAATCTCCGCTGCCCGCAGCTTGGTGACCATGCCGCCGGTGCCCTGGGCGGTGCTGCTGACGCCTGCCAGCTTTTTGATATCCCCGTCCACCCGGCGCACCACCGGCAGCAGCTTCGCGTTGGGATCGGTGTGGGGGTCGGCGGTGTACAGACCGTCAATATCCGACAGCAAAATCAGCAGCTGGGCCCCAACACTCTCGGCAACCCGTGCCGCCAGGGTGTCGTTGTCACCGATGACGATTTCCTCCGTGGCAACGGTGTCGTTCTCGTTGATCACCGGCACCACCCCCAGCTCCAGAAGTCTTGTCAGGGTGTTGGTAAAATTTGCGTGGCGGGTCTCGTTGATCAGATTGTCCGCCGTAATGAGCAGCTGGGCCACCGTGTGGTGGTACTCGCTGAACAGCTTGTCATAAATGTACATCAGCTCGCACTGGCCCACTGCCGCCGCGGCCTGCTTGGTTGGGATATCCTGGGGTCTTTCCCGCAGCCCCAGCTTGCCCACGCCCATGCCGATGGCGCCGGAGGAAACCAGAATCAGTTCATGCCCGGCGTTTCGGATATCGCTCATGGTCTTGCACAGGGCCTCCACCCGGCGGATATTCAGCTGCCCGGTGGCGTAGGCCAGTGTGGAAGTGCCGATTTTAATAACAATACGCATGGCAACCCCTCCTGTTTTCAAAATTTGTAGTATTATATCACGCCGCCGTCGGAAAAGGAAGTGGCAAATCCCACTTACCGACAAGAAACGCGCCGCTCCAAACCCGGGGCGGCGCGTCTTCCCTATCGAATTCTTCGGTGTTCCGTATACCACTGGCGTTTTTCCTGATACATCCGCTCATCCGCACGGCTCAGAAGCTCCTCCCGGCTCAGCTCCGGGAACTCCGAGGCCAGCGCCCAGCCCGCCGCGAAGTAAATAAAGGGCGGATTGCCGGAATCGTTGTGCCGCTGCGCCGCCTGTTTCAGCTGACCGGCGTACTGCTCCATGGCTTCCGGGTCGCTGTCCATCAGCATGACGGCGAATTCGTCGCCGCCCCAGCGGCAGATTACCGAGCCGGGGGGCAGGGTGTTGCGCAGGATGTTGGCGAAGTCAAAAATCATTCTGTCGCCGGAATCATGACCGTAGGTGTCATTTACATACTTCAGCCCATTGAGATCCAGCATCATCACCGCCAGATTGCCTGACGTCGGCAGGCCGCCGGCCATCAGTTCGTCCCAGCGGTTTTTATTGAACAGGCCGGTGTGGGGGTCGGTATAGGCTTTGTTCTTCGTCTCATAGGTGTCTATGGTGAACAGGAAGATAATGTCGATCACAAAGGCCAGCGCGGTAAACACGACATTTTCCGACTTTTTCTGCCAGTAGAAGCAGGCAATATCCATCGCCACGCCCGCAATCAGAATGACGATCAGCACCGCCGCGTGCTGATCGCCGTGGGTTCCGTTCTGGAGCCAATACGCCACAGCGATGGCACCCAGCATGGCAGCCGTGCCCGCAAGCATAATATGGCATACCATCAGCATTTCCTTAAAGTCCGCGATGCCCAGAACCTGAAGCAGCAGAATCACCAGCGATGCCCCGGTCAGCACCATAGACGCATGGAGCAGGGGTGCGCTGTCGTAGTTCGCCATCCGCTCCTTCAGGAACAGCAGCAGCGGAATGGGACTGAGCACAAGGGCGCCGATGGTGATATAGCCCAGTGCCATGGCCTGCCCCGGCAGAAGGAGCGCGATCAAGCGAGTGTCCGTCAGCCGCCAGATACCGAGAAGGATCGCCATAATGCCTAAGTAGAACATTTCCCGGGAAGCGGTCTTCTTCCTGACAAGCTGATACCCCTGCATACTGATAATGAACAGTCCTGCCAAAACACAGATGATGGAAACAATCAGAACATCCGCGTCCTCCAGCAGACACTCCGAGAAAACGCTGAACCGGGAACCAACCAGAAATTCGATTTCTCCGTTGATCACGCTTTTATACACCGGTGTGGCGACCACCACCACCTCTTTGCCCGCATCCTCCGGGTAAATGGGCACGGAAATCCAGTTGCTGCTGGTGGTTTTGCCGATGCGGTTTGCGCTGCTGGGCTGGAGGCTGTACACCAGCTCCCCGTCCAGATAGACCTTCACATAGTGGTGAATGACATAGAAGGTAATGCTGTCGCCGTCATTGCCGGGCTCCAGCGTCCACCGAAAGACCCGGTTGACCCCGGCGGGAGCCTGATCATCCGGCTGGAGGGATTCCGTATAATCCAGCACGATCTCATATCCCCGGTCATTTCTGGCCTGATAGACATCTGTCCGGGCAAAGATCAGCATATACACAGCAAACAGCGTAAAGAGCAGCGCCACAGCAAGAAAGAAGCCCCCCGCCCGTCGGCGCAGCTTCGGCGTTTCGCTGACCTGCATACGATCTCCTCCCCTCCAGTCTTTTTCGTAAATTATAACGCATTTCCTTCCAGAATGCAACAGCAGTCCCGAAAGAAAAATCCCGAAAGCACAGGCTTTCGGGACTTCGATTATCGAATGACACGAACCCGGACAACACCCTCGATTTGCTTCAGGTGCTCCACCACCTCCGCGGAGGGGTGGTGGTCAAGATCCAGCATGGTGTAGGCGTACTCACCCCGGCTCTTGTTCATCAGGCCCGCGATGTTCACGTTCTCGCTGGCGATGGCGGCAGTGAACCGGCCCAGAGAACCCGGAATGTTATGGTGCAGAATGGTGATACGGCCCTCGCACTGGCACACGCCCATGTCGCAGTTGGGGTAGTTGACGGAATTGACGATGTTGCCGTTTTCCAGATAGTCCATCATCTGCCGCACAGCCATCCGGGCGCAGTTGTCCTCGGATTCCTCGGTGGAAGCGCCTAAGTGGGGAATGGCGATGCAGCCGGGCATGTTGGCGGTCTTGGGGTTGGGGAAGTCGGTGACGTAACGGGCCACCTTGCCGCTGGCCAGGGCGTCTGCCATGGCGTCGTCGTCCACCAGCAGGTCACGGGCAAAGTTCAGAATGATCACGCCGTCCTTCATTTTGGACAGAGCGGAGGCGTTGATCATCTTCTCGGTATCCTTCAGCAGGGGCACATGGACAGTAATGATATCGCAGGTGGCATAGATTTCCTCGGGGGTCTTCACCCGCTGAACGTGACCGTCCAGATTCCAGGCCGCCTCCACGGAGATGTGGGGGTCACAGCCGTAGACCTCCATGCCCAGCTTTCTCGCCCGGTTGGCCAGAGGGCCGCCGATGTTGCCCAGACCGATGATACCCAGCTTCTTGCCGGCAATCTCATGACCGGCAAACCGGGACTTGCCCTTTTCCACCTTCTTGGCTATGTCGGGGTCGTCCTTAATGGACTGCACCCAGTTGACGCCGCCGATAATGTCCCGGCTGCCCAGCAGCATACCGCACAGGGTCAGCTCCATCACGCTGCGGGCGTTGGCGCCGGGGGTGTTGAAGACCACGATGCCCTTGTCGGCGCAGGTCGTCAGGGGAATGTTGTTGACACCGGCACCTGCCCGGGCAACTGCCAGCAGGTTTTCGGGCAATTCCATGTCGTGCATATTGGCGCTGCGCAGGACGATGCCGTCGGCAGTGTCCATGCTGTCCGTCAGAGCGAAATCCTCCGTCCACAGAGCGGTGCCCTGCTGGGAAATTTTATTGAGATAATGAATCTGGAACATTGTATTTCCTTCCTTATATCGTTTTCTCGTACTTCTCCATGAAGCCCACCAGCGCCTTCACGCCCTCGATGGGCATGGCGTTGTAAATGCTGGCCCGCATACCGCCCACCGTGCGGTGGCCCTTCAGGTTCACAAAGCCAGCCTCGGTTGCGGCCTTAACAAATTTCGCGTCCTGGTCAGCGTCCCCGGTGACAAAGGGCACGTTCATAAGGGAGCGATCCTTCTTGACAACCGTGCCGTGAAACAGGCGGCTGGAATCCAAATAATCATAGAGGATAGCGGCCTTTTTCTCATTATAGGCCTTCATTTCCGCCAATCCGCCGTTACGCAGCAGCCACTTGAACACCTTGCCGCAGATGTAGATGCCGTAGGCGGGGGGCGTGTTGTACATGGAGCCGTTATCGGCGTGGGTCTTGTAGCGCAGCATGGTGGGGGTACCGGGGAGCACGTCTTCCGTGATCAGATCCTCCCGAATGATGGCGATGACCACACCGGCAGGGCCGATGTTCTTCTGCACGCCGCCGTAGATCATGCCGTACTTCGTCACATCCACAGGCTCAGAAAGGAAGCAGCTGGACACGTCGGAGACTAAGTCCTTGCCCTTGGTGTTGGGCAGCTTCCAGAATTTAGTACCATAAATGGTGTTGTTCTCGCAGATGTAGACATAATCCGCGTTCTCGCTGATGGGCAGGTCAGAGCAGTCGGGGATATAGGAGAAGGTCTTGTCGGCGGAGGAGGCAACGGCGTTGGCCTGACCGTACATCTTTGCCTCCTGATACGCCTTCTTGGCCCACTGGCCGGTAATGATATAGTCGGCGACCTTATTCTTCATCAGGTTCATGGGAATCATGGCGAACTGCTGGGAAGCACCGCCCTGCATGAAAAGCACCTTATAGTTGTCGGGAATCCCCATCAGGGTGCGAAGGTCAGCCTCAGCCTCGTCAATGATCTGCTGATATGCCTTGGAGCGGTGGCTCATCTCCATGACGGACATGCCGGTTCCCCGGTAGTCCAGCATTTCATCGGCGGCTTCCTGTAAAACGCTCTCCGGCAGCACCGCCGGGCCGGCGGAAAAGTTGTAGACTCTGGACATGATTCGTCCCTCCTGATTATTTTTGTAAAAGGTTTTTCAGCAACTCATAGCCGTGAGGAACAAAGGTTCCCGTGGCTTTGGCTTCGGCTTCGGTATAGCGGGCTTTCTTCTTCGTCTGCCGGGTGCTGTCGTAAAGGACATAGGGCACCGGGTCAGAGGAGTGGGTGCGGATGCGGATGGGGGTGGGATGATCCGGCAGCACCAGCATCCGATAGTCCTCACCGGCATTCTCCATGGCCTTCATAATGGGGCCGATGACCCGACTGTCCAGATACTCGATGGACTGCACCTTTTCTGCAACCAAGCCCTGATGGCCCATTTCGTCGGGGGCCTCCACATGGATGTAGGCAAAATCGCAGCCGTCCTTCAAAAGGGCGTCGATGGCGGCCTGGGCCTTTCCCTCCCAGTTGGTGTCCAGAGACCCGGTAGCGCCCTCTACGTTGTAAATTTCCATGCCAGCGCCCACGGCAATGCCCTTGAGCAGGTCAACGGCGGAAATCATAGCACCCTTCAGGCCGGTCTTCTCGGTGAAGCCGCCCAGACTGGGCTTGGTGCCCGCGCCCCAGTACCACAAAGAGTTTCCCTTGTTCTTGCCCTCTGCCGCCCGTCTCAGGTTCACGGGGTGGTTATTGAGGATATCAAAGCTGCGCTCCATGAAATCCCGCAGCACCGGCTCCTCCGGCAGGTAGGGGCCGATGACCTGGGTCAGATGGTCATGGGGCGGCTCCAGCCTGGCAAGACGGCCGTGCTTCCACACCATAATATGGCGGTAGCTGGTGCCGGTGTAGAACTGGAACTCCTCATTATTGAAATTCTCCCGGATGGCATCCATGAGCTGATCGGCTTCCGAGGTGGAGATTTCGCCGGAGCTGTGGTCAAGGATGGTCTTTTCGGGATAAGGCTCTTCCTCGGTCAGGGTCACCACATTGCAGCGGAAAACAATGTCGTCCGGCTCCATCTTCACGCCGACACTCAGGGCCTCCAGGGGAGATCGCCCGGTAAAGTCCGTCTTCGGGTCATAGCCCATGACAGACAGGTTCGCCACCTCGCTGCCCGGGTGCATTCCCTCCGGCACATTCTGTACCATGCCCAGACTACCGCCGCTGGCAAGGGCATCCATGGCGGGGGTAGAGGCATATTCCAGCGGGGTCTTTCCGCCCAGAGCCTCGATAGGCTCATCCGACATTCCGTCTCCCAATACGACGATATACTTCATATTCTCGCTCCTAACCTTTGTGTTCGTCCGCGTTTCAAATACAATTGTGTATCTTAAATAGTACCATTTCTTTCTCATCAATACAATATGAAAAACTGTCCGAAAAATCGATAGAGTCTTATTGATTTCGTGGGCATTTTTCCAAAGAAAAACCGCCCCGCCAGTCAAGACGGAGCGGTAAGATTGTGAAAATGACAGCCGTAGGGGGCGATGCCCACATCGCCCCCCATGTTCGTAGCTCGTATTCGCCAAAGCTGGAGCATCCTCGCAGGTGATGCCGCGGGCCGATGTGGGCATCGGCCCCTACGGTAAAACATCAGTTCAGATTCAGCTTTCTGTCCACCAGCCAGTACATCAGGAAGTACCCGGCTATGGCGACACCGGCAGTCATCACGGCGGAAGATGTAAAGACACGGAACACCATCTGCGCTCCCTCCGAGCTGGAGAAGGCCTGTACCGCCAGCGTGGCGCTGCACGTCATGGAAATGAGCACGTTGATGCCATAGTACACGCCAACCGCCGCAAGAATCTTGTGCTTCTTGGCGATGATGGAGCCGATGGTCACGGACAGCATCAGCGTTACCAGCTCACAGGCTCCGCCGGTCAGGACGTTCACAAGGAACAGGGCAATGCCACCGAAAATGTCGGAATTTTCCGCTTTCCCGATCTCCCTGCAAATCTCCGCCCAAACCTCCGGCAGAACCTCCCGAACCCGCTCATAAAAGCCCGGGATGGCGGAAAAACCGATGAGCATCCAGACTGCCAGCGCGGCGCAGATGACGAAGAAGATGATGACCATGCCGATGGCGGTGTTTGCCATGCTGGCCAGCAGATTCTGGTGGGTGTTCACGGGCAATGTGAAGGTCAGGTAGCCTTCATCGGTAAACCGGCTCTTATAAAACCTGCCGATGAGCAGGAACAACGCCGCCACGCCTGTGACTGCCACCGCGATGATGGCGGCTGCCATGGCAAGCACATTCAGAACAACGATGGCATGGTGCTGGGCATCTGCATAGCTGGCCGTGATCAGGTAGCGCATGGTGCCGCCGCCCAGCAGGCTGGCGCCCAGACAGACAAGACACAGGGTTCCCAGCATCCCCCGGGTGGCCCGCCATTCGTGCTTTAACAGTTTGGTAAACATTTGAACACCTCCCGGAACAGTTCATCCAGCGATTTTCCCGTCTCTTCCCGGACGGCATCGGCTTCGCCCTTCTGAATCACCCTGCCCTGATACAGGAACAGGAATTCGTCCAGCACCCGCTCCACGTCGGAGATCAGGTGGGTGGAGATCAGCACCGTGGCGCTGGGGTCGTAATTGTTGATAATGGTATTTAAGATGTAGTCTCTTGCCGCTGGGTCTACGCCGCCGATAGGCTCGTCCAGCAGATACAGCCGCGCCCGGCGGGACATGGTCAGCACCAGCTGCACCTTCTCCTGGGTGCCCTTGGACAGGGTGCGGAATCGCGCGTCCGGGTCAATGCCCAGAGCGGAGAGCATCTGCTGTGCCCGGTTTCTGTCAAAGTCTTCATAGAAGTCGCCAAAGAAGTCCAGCAACTCCGTGACCTTTCTCTGCTTACTAAAGCAGGTTCTGTCCGGCAGGTAGGACACCAGTGCCTTGCTATTGGGGCCGATCTTCTCGCCGCAGATAGTGACTTCCCCGGCGGTGGGGGTCAGCAGACCCGCCGCGATTTTGATAAAGGTGGTTTTGCCGCTGCCGTTGGGGCCAAGCAGACCGATGATCTTACCAGCAGGTAATTCCAGATTCAGGCTGTCCAGCGCCGGATTTCCGTGGTAGCGCTTGGTCAGGCCTGTAGCTTGTAACACGCAGTCCATTTACGATTCCTCCTTCTTTTTGTCCAATTCAAGCAGCAGCCGCGCCGCCTGAGACGGGGTGATTCCAAACACCATGAATTTTTCGGCGCATTCCCGCGCCAGGGCCTCTAAGATTGACGCTCTCATTTCTTCCAAAACCTCCGGATTTTCCGTAACCGTGCGGCCGCTGGTGCCGCCGCTGACCAGAAGGCCTTCCCGCTCCAGCTCCGTCATGGCCCGCTGCATGGTGTTGGGGTTCACCTGGGCCTGCGCCGCAAGATCACGGACGGACGGGATTTTCCCTCCCGGCGGCAGTTCCCCCCGCAGGATCGAACCTCTGATGTTCTCCATAATCTGCTGGTACACCGGGCGATCCCCTGCAAATTTCCAGTTCATAGGCACCTCCTCTGTGCTACTGTATTAGTGCTTTAGTACATTAACACATTCATACAGCATTGTCAACCCCTATTTTTCATGATTTTTATAATAAATCCGATAAAGGGGAATTTAATTGACAATTGACAATGAACAATTGACAATTGTGGTATCCCTTCGGGATGATTATAATAAACTACAGTCATGAAATACCCGGGGGTTTTCCGAAGAATCCCGCCATATATGACATTTTTTAGTTGTCCCGCAGGGACTCCTTAATTGTAAACTGTCAATTGTCAATTAAAGCACAATATTGATGATTATTAGGATGCAGCCTGCATCCATCCTGATACAACTTGTATACACCCTGATACAGAAGAAGAAACAGAAAAAGAAATAGATCATATTCAGAAGCAGAGCCGGGGAGGCTTCCGTCTTGTCCACCGCTTTAGGATTTAATTATTAAATGCTTAACATAGATTCATAAAAACGAATTGACACACATGACAAAAAGTGATATATTGTGAGCCATCAGTATTCCGTGTGCGCACAAGTGTACATGGATATAGAAAAAAGGAGAGATTTTGTATGAAAAAGATGCTTGCGGCTCTTCTCGCCGCGCTGATGGTGCTGTCCCTGGCGGCCTGCGGCGGTTCTGCCAAAACCTACAAAATTGGTATCTGCCAGCTGGTGCAGCATCCCGCTCTGGATGCCGCGACTCAGGGCTTTAAGGATGCCCTGACCGAGAAGCTGGGCGACAAGGTTGTGTTTGACGAGCAGAACGCCCAGGGCGACTCCGCTACCTGCGCCGTCATCACCACCGGCTTTGTTTCCAACCAGTATGACCTGATCATGGCCAACGCCACCCCCGCTCTGCAGGCTGCCGTTTCCGCCACCGACACCATCCCCATTCTGGGCACCTCCGTCACCGACTATGCCTCCGCTCTGGCTGTGGAGGCCGCTGCTGACGGCTCTCTGGGCATGAATGTCTCCGGCACCTCCGACGGTGTTCCCGCCCAGCTGTACGCCGACTGTGTCGTGGAGCTGGTTCCCGATGCCAAGAAGGTCTCCATCCTGTACTGCTCCGCCGAGCCCAACTCCGTGCTGCAGGCTGACCAGTTCATCGCCTGCATGGATGCTGCCGGCGTTGCCACCGAGGTGTTCACCTTCGCTGACTCCAACGACATCCAGTCTGTCGCTACCGCCGCTGTGGAAGGCGCGGACGCCCTGTACATCCCCACCGACAATACTGCCGCTTCCAACATGACCATCATCAGCGGTGTCTGCGAGCCCGCCGGTATCCCCGTGATCTGCGGTGAGGAGGGCATGTGCTCCGGCGGCGGTCTGGCCACCGTCTCCATCAGCTACTACGACATCGGCACCGCCTGCGGTGAGATGGCCTATGAGATTCTGGTGAACGGCGCGGACGTCTCCAAGATGCCCGTTGGCTACTCCAAGAACCCCGTGAAGAAGTACAATGCCGACTACGCTGCCGCCATTGGCTTCACCATGCCCGAGGGCTACGAGGCCATCGCCGAATAACAAAAGGATACAGAAAAAATCCCGGCAATGCCACTCCTTTGCCGGGATTTTTTCCTATGAACAGAAGATAGATTTGGAGGATCCATTTCATGCTTTCCTACTTTGCTTCACTGAACCCCGCCGCGTTGTTGCGGGCCTGTCCCGGCGGCATCGCCCAGGGTCTCATCTGGGGTATTATGGCCCTAGGTGTCTACATGACCTATCGGATGCTGGGTCTTGCCGACCTGACGGTGGACGGCAGCCTTGCCACCGGCGGCGCCGTGTGCATTATGCTGGTGCTGGCCGGCTGGAATCCCCAGCTCGCCCTGCTGATTTCCTTCATCGCCGGTGTCCTGGCGGGACTGATCACCGGCTTCCTGCACACCAAGCTGGGCATTCCCGACATTCTGGCGGGCATTCTCACCCAGATTTCCCTGTACTCCATAAACCTAAACATCATGGGCAAAGCCAATCAGGCAGTCAACGTCAATAAGGTGCGCTTCCTGTTCTCCTCCAACGCCAAGGTTCTGCCCCGCACCATCCTTCTGACCGGCATTGTATGCTTTGTGCTGGTTGTCCTGCTTTACATGTACCTGGGCACCGAGCACGGCTCCGCCCTTCGTGCCACCGGCATCAACGGCGCCATGGCCCGGGCACAGGGCATCAACACCAACAGCATGAAGGTCATCGGCCTGGCCCTGAGCAACGGTCTGGTGGCACTGGCCGGCGGTGTGCTGAGCCAGTATCAGGGTTTTGCCGACATCAACATGGGCCGGGGCGCCATCGTCATCGGTCTGGCCGCCGTGATCATCGGTGAGGTTCTGGGCGAGGCCTTCCTGGGCAAGCACCTGAACTTCATGGTGCGCCTGATCTGCGTGGTTCTGGGCGGCGTGATCTACTATGTGGTCTACGTCTTCGTTCTGTGGCTCAAGTTCCCTGCCGACGATATGAAGCTGCTGACCGCCGTGGTGGTGGCGATCTTCCTGGCAATCCCCTATCTGCAGAACGCCAGCAAGAATTCCTTCAGCCGCATCGCCAAGGAAAATGCGAAACTCGATAGGGAGGGCAAGTAAGTATGCTGGAAATCAAGAATATTTACAAGACCTTCAATGCCGGTACCATCAATGAAAAGCGGGCGTTGCAGGGCCTGAACCTGACCCTGCAGGACGGCGAGTTCTGCACGGTCATCGGCGGCAACGGCGCCGGTAAATCCACCATGATGAACGCGGTTGCCGGTGTGTGGCCCGTGGACAGCGGCGCGATTTTACTCGACGGTGTGGATATTTCCGGCCTGTGCGAGCATCAGCGGGCCTCCATGCTTGGCCGGGTGTTCCAGGATCCCATGACCGGCACCGCCGCGGATATGCAGATTGTTGAAAATCTGGCGCTGGCAGCCCGCCGGGGCAGCCGCCGCTCTTTCCTCCGCTGGGGCGTGCCCAAGGCAGAGTATGAGACCTATCGGGAATTGCTCAAGACCCTGGATCTGGGGCTGGAGGATCGGATGACCACCAAGGTTGGCCTGCTGTCCGGCGGTCAGCGCCAGGCCCTGACGCTGCTGATGGCAACCCTCAAGAAGCCCCAGCTTCTGCTGCTGGACGAGCACACCGCGGCCCTTGATCCCAAGACCGCTGCCAAGGTGCTGGACGCCACCCAGCGCATCGTGGAGAAGGATCACCTGACCGCCATGATGATCACCCACAACATGCGTGACGCCATTGCCTACGGCAACCGTCTGGTCATGATGTACGACGGCCGCATCGTGGTGGACGTGTCCGGCGAGGAAAAGAAGCACCTGACCGTGGAGCAGCTGCTGAACCTGTTTTCTCAGGCCTCCGGCTCCGACGAAGCCGACGACAAGCTCCTGCTGTCCTGATTTCGGCACAGTTCCCCGTATCCGTTTCGGCGGATACGGGGTTTTTGTTTATAATCATCAATTATGACAAAAAACAGTTGATATTGCTATTGTCTTTCCCTGCGCATCCGCTTATAATACTGTCAGATGATATAAATTAAGGAGGAAATCTCATGCGCTATTTAGGAATTGAGTACAACACCCGGCACACTCCCAAGCTGGATCCCGGTTTCATTCCCTTTGGTGTCTGGATGGACGCCTACCTGAAAAATGCAAAAAAGCCCATTGCCATTGCCGTTGAGCGGGACAAGGGTCAGGTTTCTGTCCGCCATACCTTCATCCACGGCACCCCCGAAATGGCGCAGGCCGACTACCGTTATGTAGAGCGGATGGTCAAGTTCCTGCTGTGGTCCATCGGCGGCTTCAAGGTGTACATCTGCGGCGCCCCCGAAATCGCCCGGCAGATGAAGCTGGACTACTCTGTGAACGGCAAGCGGGCCTTTGACTTTGACTTCTTCCACAAGCTCTACGAGGTGGATCTGGAGATCATTGACCTTCCGCTGGAGGACTGCCCTGCCGCCAACGAGTCTTCTCAGCCCCTGGGCGGACATATGGACGGCTGCCGCATCGGTTTTGACGCGGGCGGCTCCGACCGCAAGGTCTCCGCTGTCATCGATGGCGAGTGCGTCTACTCCGAGGAAGTGGTCTGGTTCCCCAAGCTGAACCCAGATCCCACCTACCAGTATAACGAAATCCTCACCGCCTTCCGCACCGCCGCCTCCAAGATGCCCCGGGTGGATGCCATCGGCGTTTCCTCCGCCGGCACCTTCATCGGCAACGCTCCCATGATCTCCTCCATCTTCTACAAGGTTCCCCGGGACCGCTGGGATGAGGTCAAGACCTGCTTTGACCGGGCTGCCGCCGAGATCGGTGATGTGCCCATCGTGGTTGCCAACGACGGCGACGTATCCGCTCTGGCGGGCGCCATGGGCTTAGGCTGCGGCAACATCATGGGTCTGGCCATGGGCACCAGCGAGGCCGTGGGCTATGTGGACGCTGACAAGAACGTCCGCGGCTGGATCAGCGAGCTGGCCTTCGCCCCGGTTGACCTCAGCGAGGATGCCATGCAGGACGAATGGTCCACCGACTTCGGCGTGGGCTGTAAGTACTTCTCTCAGGATGCCGTGATCAAGCTGGCCCCCCGCAACGGCATCGAGCTGGACCCCCAGCTGTCCCCCGCCGAAAAGCTGAAGGTTGTGCAGGCCCTGATGGCCCAGGATGACCCTCGGGCCGCCGACATTTACCACGATATCGGCGTGTACCTTGCCTACACCGTGGTGCTCTACTCCCACTTCTACGACATTGAGCACCTGATGCTCATGGGCCGGGTCATGTCCGGCAAGGGCGGCGACATCATCCTCGCCACCTGCAACGCCATCCTCGCCGAGGAATACCCGGAGCTTGCCAAAAAGTGCGAGGTCATGCTGCCCGACGAGAAGACCCGCCGGGTGGGTCAGTCCGTGGCTGCCGCCACCCTGCCCCAGCTGAGGAAATAACGCGGAACAATCGCCACCCTTGGCGAATTGACCCCGCAATGGTGGATTTGAGCGAAAGCCGGAACCGTTCTGGTTCCGGTTTTTCCACAAAAAGAATTGACACGGAATAGCCAATGCGTTATAATGAGCATAATTAAATATTCCGTCAACGCCGGTGTAAGTCCCGCGAGGGATAAAGGGAATTCGGTGCAAGTCCGAAGCGAACCCGTCACTGTAACAGGGAGCGACTGCGCACATATGTCATTGGGCTTTTTGCCTGAGAAGACGCGCTATCGCTGTGAACTGGAGCCAGGAAACCTGCTTATGCCGATTTTTGAACCAAGATTGCGGTGTTCGATCTATGGATAATCGGGCAGCAATGCCCCTTTGTTGGGTGGCCGCAGGCTGCCCATTTTTTCTTTAGGAGGTTTTTTATGAAAACCAAATTCACCAATTGGGAACGCAGAGCCGTCATGGCCGCCTGCATTCCCGCTCTGCTGGCTGCCCTGGCGGCTCCTGTCGGCGCCATGCACATCATGGAGGGCTTCCTGCCCCAGACCCACGCCATCGTGTGGGGCGTGGTTTGCCTGCCCTTCCTGGTCTGGAGCTTCATCGCCATTCGGAAGATCGTTGCCGAGCACCGCAAGGCCATTCTTCTGCTTGCCATGATGGGCGCTTACGCCTTCGTGCTGTCCGCCCTGAAAATGCCCTCCGTCACCGGCTCGTCCAGCCATCCCACCGGCACCGGTCTGGGCGCTGTGCTGTTTGGCCCCGCCCCCATGGCGCTGCTGGGTCTGCTGGTTCTGCTGTTTCAGGCCATATTGCTTGCCCACGGCGGCCTGACCACTCTGGGCGCCAACACCTTCTCCATGGCCATTGCCGGCCCCTTTGTCAGCTTTGGCGTTTACAAGCTGTGCCGGAAGCTGAAGGTCAATCGCCTCGTTTCCGTTGGCCTTGCCTGCGGTCTGGGCGATCTGTTCACCTACTGTGTCACCTCCGCGCAGCTGGCGCTGGCGCACCCCGGTCAGGCAGGTGTCATGGCCTCCATGGCAGAATTTTTGGGCATCTTCGCTCTGACCCAGATTCCCCTGGCCATCGTGGAGGGCATTCTGTCCGCCATCGTTGTGATGATGCTGGAGTCCTTTGCCAAGCCCGAGCTGCGGGAAATTGGCTACCTTACCAAGGAGGGCGTGTAATATGGATAAGAAGCAGATTACCATTATTTTGGTTCTTGTGGCCCTGTGCGCGGTGATCCTGATTTTCCCCCTGATGACCATTCACGACAGCGAATTCGGCGGCGCGGACGGCGCGGCGGAGGAAGCCATCGCCGCCGTTGACCCGGACTATGAGCCCTGGGCCGAGAACCTCATCGAGCTGCCCGGCGGTGAAACCGAGTCTTTGCTCTTCTGCCTGCAAACCGCTCTGGGCGCTATCGTCATCGGCTACGGCTTCGGCTATCTGGTGGCCCGTAAAAAGTACCGCTCTGAGGAAGCGGCCTGATGGCGCACCGTCATAGCCACCACGCTGGCGGTATGCTGATGCTGGATTCTCTGGCGGCCCACTCCGGGCTGCGGGATGTCAGCCCCGGACTGAAAACAGCTTTCAGTGTGCTGGTTCTGCTGTTATGTGTAAGTGCGTCCGATGCCCTGGTAGGCATCTTCGTGGCACTTTCCATGGTGCTGATCATGGGCTTTCTGGGGAAAACGCCTGTGGATCATATTGCCGAATTGCTCATGATCCCGCTGCTGTTTCTTCTCGTCAGCTGTCTGGTGATTCTGCTGGAAATTCTTCGGGAACCGGCAGGGCTTTGGCAGCTGCACCTTGGGAATCACTGGCTGTGTGTCACAACCGGCAGCCTGCACAGGGCTGTGACGCTGTTTTTTCAGGCCATGGGCGCGGTTTGCTGCCTGTATTTTCTAAGCAGCACCACGCCTATGCCCCAGCTCATCGAGGTGCTGCGGCGCTGTCATGTGCCGGAGCTGATCATTGAGCTGATGTATCTCATCTACCGCTACCTGTTCGTGCTGCTGGACGTTCAGCAGAAGCTGACCACCGCCGCTTCCGCCCGGCTGGGCTATGCCGGTGTCCGGCGCAGTGTATCCACCGCCGGACGGGTCAGCGGCGCGCTGCTTGCCTCCTCCTTCCGGCGCAGCAGAGCGTGCTTTGATGCCATGGAGTCCCGGGGTTATGACGGCAGGCTGGCCTTTTTGTCCCACACCCCCCGGCTTCAATGGAAGCATCTGCTGGCGGCCTGCGCTTATGTCGTGATACTTCTTATTCTGATTTTTGTGAGAAAGGGATGGCCGTGTCTGTGACAGAACCCATTATACATTTTGAGAATGTCTCCTACGCCTACCCTGACGGCCCCAACGCCGTGGACAGCCTCAGTGTCTCCATTCAAAAGGGAGAACGCGTAGCGGTTCTGGGCCGAAACGGCGCGGGAAAGTCCACTTTTTTCCTGCTGTGCAACGGAGTCCTGGAGCCGGATACCGGGGCCATTTTCTGCGCGGGGAAGGCCGTGACCCGGAAAAAGCAGGATCTTCTGGAGCTGCGCCGCCGGGTGGGCATCGTCTTTCAGGAGGCGGAAAATCAGATTCTTGCCGTCACCGTGGAGGGCGAGGTTTCCTTCGGCCCCCTGAATCTGGGCCTGCCTCTGCCGGAGGTGGAAAAGCGCACCGCCGATGCCCTGACCGCCATGGGATTGGAAGACTACGCCCAGCGCTCGCCCCAGTATCTGTCCGGCGGTGAAAAAAAGCGGGTGACCATCGCGGATATCCTTGCCATGGAGCCGGACGCGATCCTGCTGGACGAACCCACCGCCTCCCTCGACCCGGAGAACGTGACCCGGCTGGAGGAGATTCTGGACCGACTGACCCAGGCAGGTATCGCGTTGCTGGTCAGCACCCATGATGTGGACTTTGCCGCTCGGTTTGCCCGGCGGGGACTGGTTTTTACCAATGGAAAGCTGGCAAAGGACGCCTCCATGGAAGAAATCTTCGCCGATGACCTTCTGCTGGAACAGGCAGGACTTCGGAAGCCCTGGCTGTGGCAGGCCGCGGAAGCCACCCGACCGGGCCTCGGGCACTATCCCATGACAATGGAAGCGTATCGAAACTGGATAAAGCCGTGATACACCGCCACCGAACAGACCATACAGCGCCGGTTTTCCGGCGCTGTTTTTTGACAAATCCCGTCAAACGCTTGCAAATCGTGATCGCTTTTGCTATACTTCTCCTATACCGTCTCAAAGGAGCGATCACAATGAAAAAATGGGCTGTTTTGATGCTGGCATTGCTGCTTGCCGTAAATGCCGGCATGGTTCGGGTGGAGGCCGCGAAGGATACCACAACTGAAAAATACGCCGTCATCGACGCTGCGGTGGTTGCGCCTGAGCTTGAGAAAAAGTCCCTCAGCAACGACCGTACCCCCGCTTCTGCCCGTCTGACATCCGATACCGTTACCATCGACGGAAGCGACTTCCGGGTGGTCACCGCCTCGGGCACGGATTTGCAGCTGACCGCGCCTGATGGTACCTACTGCATCACCCAGGACGTGTATCAGCAGCTGGATATTTACATGAGCCTGTTCGACGATGTGGGTGCCGCCCTGAAAAACTACAGCAGCAGCGGCATTCACATGGACATCTACGATTACTGCACCGGGGTCTCCACCTACGTTGCCGAATCGGGCAACGCGCTGGCGGCCCTGACGGGAGACCTGAATTCACGGAAGGGTGCCTCCGTCAGGCAGATCGCGGATTATCTGTCAGAGAACTGGTACGGCGGCTGTCCTGCCGTGGTGAAAACGGTTGGTGGAAACAAATATGCCGCCTTCGATCTTTCCAAAGACTATGGCTTTGTGGTCTACAACCACTTCACCAACGGAAAGCTCATTCAGGTCTACACCTTCTGTGACAGCGGTGCCCAGGGCACGAAGCGGGTGGAGGCCGTCCTGGCCAATCTGACCTTCTCCGCCGCAGATCCAACTGCCGAAACCGAGGCGACTGCCGCCGAATCCGAGGAGCCGGTACCCGCTACGGAGGAGGCGACACCCGTCATAGCAGAAACAACGCCCGCCATAGTGGAAACAACACCTGACACGACGGAGACCGAACCGACAACAGCACAGACCGCTGCCGAAACAGAAGCATCTGCCGATTGATACCAACAGGGGCTGCTAAGAAAGTCTGTCATTGTGAGCCAGTGCACACGCTGACTCGCGACCCGTTCCCCCTTTGACCGAAATAAAAAAGCTGAAGGTCAAAAGAAGAACATCGACTTTCTTGGCAGCCCCTTTTTGTGGTAATCATTACATACGAAAGCCCGATATCAGGATCATGCTTTCGCCGGTGATGGGATGAGAAAACTCCAGCCGTTTCGCACAGAGCATCTGGTGGGTCAGCCCCAGTTCCGCGGATAACCTCTGAGATTCCAAGCTTCCGTACTGGGGGTCGCCCAGAATGGGAAAGCCCATGTAGGCGCAGTGAAGGCGCAGCTGGTGGGTTCTGCCGGTGATGGGGCGCAAGGAAAGTTTACATAACTTTTCTTCCCGTTCCAACACCTGCCACTCGGTCACGGAGGGTTTCCCTTCTGGGTTTACATAACGCAGAAGGCTGGGCAGGGGCCGACGGGCAATGGGGGCATTGATGATGCCGCTGTCCTGTGTTGGGCCGCCGCAGACCAGTGCGTGGTAGGTCTTCTTCGCGACGCCATTCTGCAAAAGGCTGTGAATATGGGCGTTTTTCGCCAGCAGCACGATGCCGAAGGTATCCCGATCCAGCCTGGTCACGGGATGAAAGGCGCAGTTTTGCCCGGTTTTCTGATAGTATCCGGCAACAAAATTCGCTAGCGTCCCCGTATTCTTCGACCGGGAGGGATGAATCAGCATCCCTGCAGGCTTGTCCACCGCCAAAATCGCGTCATCTTCATAGAGAATTGACAGTTCTCCGTCCTCCGCCGGATATTCCGGGGTCTCCTCCGCCAGCGCCACGGTAATCACATCCCCGGGCTGCACCGGGTAATTCGTCCGCTGGGGAACGCCATTGACCCGGATAGAATCCCCCCATTTCAGCTTGTTCATCAGCCCCGCGGACATCTTCAGTTCCCCCAGCAGGAAGGACGAAAGCCGCCCCGCCCGTGTCGATACCCATGTCAATTCCATATCCGTCCTCCACAAAACGCAAAATACTGTATGCGTTGATCGTCTTCACTCAGCTTTTTTGTTCATTAATTGACAATTGACAGTTGACAGTTGACAATTAAGGAGTCCCTGCGGGACAATTAAAAAATATCATATATGGCAGGATCCTTCGGAAAACCTGCGGGTATTTCATGGCTTTGGTTTATTTTTATTCATCCCGAAGGGATACCACAATTGTCAATTGTTCATTGCCAATTGTCAATTAATTTCCCCTTTTGCTGAGTAAAACCGGGATACACGTTGCAGTTTGAAAAAAGACCCTGCTGAAAAACCAGCAGGGTCTGATTGTGTGAACTTAGTTCAGAGCGGCCTTGGCCTTCTCGACCACCGCGGCGAAAGCGGCGGAGTCCTGAATGGCCATCTCGGACAGGCTCTTGCGGTTCATCTCGATGCCGGCCTTCTTGACGCCGTTCATAAAGGTGGAGTAGTTCATGCCGTAGGGAGCGACGGAAGCGCTGATACGGGCGATCCACAGGCGGCGGAAATCACGCTTCTTCTGCTTGCGGCCCTTGAAAGCGTAATTGCCGGACTTCATGACCTGCTGCTTGGCCATCTTAAAGTGCTTGGACTTGGAACCCCAGTAGCCCTTCGCCAGCTTCAGGGTTGCGTTTCTTCTCTTGCGCGTCATCATTGCGCCTTTAACTCTTGCCATTTGTCGTATCCTCCTTCTGCCTTACTTGTAAGGAATCATTTCCTTGATGGCGCTGACGTTGGTCTGGTCAGCGTAAGCGGTCGCGCGCAGATGGCGGGTACGCTTGGTGGTCTTCTTGGTCAGGATGTGGCTCTTGAAAGCGCGGGCTCTCTTAACCTTACCGCTGGCGGTCAGGTTGAATCTCTTCTTAGCGCCGCTATGGGTCTTCAGCTTGGGCATGGGTGGTTCTCCTTCCGTTATCTTTGGTATTAAATAACTTACTTGTTATTTTTGGGGGTCAGGAAGATCGCCATGAAGCGGCCTTCCAGCTTGGGGCTTTTTTCCATGTTGGCAATCTCAGCACAGCTGGCAGCAAAGTCCAGAAGCAGCTTCTCACCAATGTTGGTATGCGCCATCTCACGGCCGCGGAAGCGGACGCTGACCTTGACCCGGTTGCCGTCCGCCAGGAACTTCTGGGCAGACTTGACCTTGGTGTTCAGGTCATTGGTGTCGATGCTGGGGCTCATGCGGATTTCCTTGATTTCCACAACCCGCTGGTTCTTTCTGGCATCCTTCTCCCGCTTCTTCTGATCGTAGCAGAATTTGGAATAGTCCATGATTTTGCAGACGGGAGGAACCGCGTTGGGAGAGATCTTCACCAGATCCAGACCCTGCTCCTCTGCCATGGCGTTGGCCTCGGCGGAGGACACGATGCCCAGCTGGGCGCCGTCGGCTCCGATCAGACGAACCTCTTTGTCCCGAATCTCCTCATTGAGCTGATGATCTAACTTTGCGATGGTAAGCACCTCCAAATAAACAACAAAAAGCGGATGCCAGAGCATCCGCACAATTCCCGCATTTTCCCCGTAGGGAAGGTGGAATATCAACCGTTTCGCGCTTTGCTTACGGTGAGGCGGATGTTCAGCCTTCTTTATTACCCGTGCATTTTAGCACAGGTTTTCTATCTTGTCAAGCACTTTTTACGAAATGTAAAATGATGAATGCAAAAAGCAAAATTGTGAAGTATCTGCGTAGGGCGGGGTCATGACCCCGCCGATCACGATGGTCGCAGATCAAGCATTAGTCCGATGAGAATCACATGGATGATAACCGACCAATCATCAATCATCAGGGGCTGCGGATAATCGAAACCGGGTCGGCGGGGTCATGACCCCGCCCAACAGTATACAATTTGCCGGAATATCTTATGCCCAATTCGGTTAGAATGATTCCAGCTCTCCTACAATGGTTCCCGGTTCGCCGGTGAGGGCGGACAGAACCTCCAAGCGGATGCCGTGTTCCCTGGCCAGCTCTACGCTGCGGTCGTGGAGCACCTGGGCCCCATTCTCCACCAGCGCCATCATGGTATCATAGCGAATCTGCCGGAACCGGCGGGCATCGGGGAACAGCCTGGGATCCCGGTCATAGACCCCGTCTACATCCGTGAAAATCTGGCAGATATCCGCCTTCAGCCAGGCCGCCAGAGCCACCGCCGTGGTATCCGAGCCGCCCCGGCCAAGGGTCGTGATATCCCCCGACTGGTCAACGCCCTGGAAGCCCGCCACGACGACGATTTTCCCCAGTCCCAGCTCCCGGCGTACACGGGTGGTGTCCACCTGCAAAATCCGGGCACTGCCGTGATTTCCGTCGGTATGGATCCCCGCCTGCCAGCCCGTCAGGCTCACCGCCGGGCACCCCAGCGCGCCGATGGCCATGGCCATGAGCCCCGCGGACATCTGCTCCCCCGCCGCGAGGAACGCGTCCATTTCCCGGGCAGCCCGTCGTTTGTTGATCTGGGCGGCCTTTTCGATCATGTCGTCGGTGGTGTCCCCCTGGGCGGAAACAACGACCACCACCCCATGTCCCTGCCGGGCCAGCTCCGCTGACCGCCGGGCGGCGGTGCGGATACGTTCCGGGTCCGCAAGGGACGTTCCTCCGTATTTCTGCACATAAAGCACTACCATCCCTCCCGGCACATTCTATGTCAGTTGGGAGCGGAACGTGACGAAGACAGGGCGCATTCTCTGATACTCTTTCTTGATAAAATTATTTAATTTTATCAAGAAGACACCGCCTAACGGCGTTGTCGTTTCCGTGATTTTCGGAATAGAAAATCACGGAAACCCGTCTCATTATGATCTTCATATAGAAAACTTCAATTCTGACGAATTAAAGTTTTCTATTGAATATCAGTATGAAACCCTCTGTAGGGGCGGGTCATCGACCCGCCCATCCGCCCCGCGGCAAAAAAGCGGGAGGGTCAATGATGTATAGGGTAGTAACATAGGTAACAGGTAGAGAAGAGACATAGGTAACAGTTTTTGCTAAAATAAAGGCATCCGACAAGCGAAGGAAGTGGGTCAGATGTCATGGGAGACAAAGACTGTTATGGAACAAAGAGAACA
>JALFUW010000064.1 GCA_022786995.1 Clostridiales bacterium | reverse complement strand
GGGGGGCAATGTCACTGATACTGATACACCTATCGGTTTTCGTCAGCAAAGCGGAAAACTGTTATTTGGCGGCGAGTCGCCGCGGACAATGCGTTACGGGCGCTGGTTCTTCCTTGTACATCCTTTGGGCCCCTCGACCATAGGCTGTTACGAAAATTGGAATTTGGCGGCTGAGCAAAACCAATATGCACATGAAACATCGGAAAAGAGAATCCGCATCATTGCTCCGAAAGCATCCCCTGATAATATCCCAAAACCTGTTGGAGTCCACTGGTTTCGGAAAGTTGGATACGGCGGAGATCAAACAGAATACAGCCGCAGTGGCCTCCGAAGGTGGGGAAGCAGATGATTTTCAAGTCGGTGTCAATTTCCGGGCTGTAATCCATAATCTCCAGGGTTTTCCTGTAGAGCACAGCCTGCTCATAGCTGACCAGCCATTTGGAGTCCATATTGGGAAACACGCTGCCAAAGGACTTGCCGATCAGCTTCTTCAGCGGCGTTTTCTCCAGCCGTGCCAACGCCGGATTGCCATAGCGGAAAATCCAGTCCACAGCGCGCAATTCCTCATTGAAAACCATCTCAATATCCGCAAAAGCAAAGGGCATCTTTTCAAAGCCGTGGTAGTACTCCCGGTAAGCCTCCTCAGTCTTCGGAGTCAAATCATCGCTGAGGCGTTCAATAAACCGCTTCTGCTTCTCGGAAAGCATTCCACGGATCTTTCGTTTTTGGTTCTTCTGGTAAGGGATCGCTTCGCCGTTTCTGAGATGAACAGCATCCGTCACACCGCAAATCGACATAACCGAAACCAGATATGCCCGGGAGGTTCGGATGAAGTCGTCTCCGAGCGTATCTTCCATCAGATGCACAGGCGTTCTTGTCTTGCAGACTTCTCCGTCCAACGTGTGAATGAATGCGATGCCTCTCTTCGAATAGATGTATAGAATTTTGTTAACAGGTATCAGTCGGGTCCTTCGCATTACTGTCACCGGCAGGCACTTCTCCTCCAGTGGTTCTTCCAGCATATTTTCTTCCCGAATAGGTTTTTTCTGAACGGCTTCCTTCTGAATAGCTTTCTTCTGAACGGCTTCCTTCTGAATGGCTTTCTTCTGAATAGCTTCCTTCTGAATGGGTTCTTCCTGTTCCGCAATCGGTATTGTTTCAGGCATTGACGCAGTTGGCGGCGCTGGTTTTGTCTTCCTGCGCCCCACCGGAAGCGGTGTGCTGCGCACAAAGCAGTCGGGGGTTTCTCCACGCAGCACGCACAGCCGGGACACGATTGCAGCCTTCTGCCGCTTGGCGTAGGTGATCTTCTCGCCGCTGTTCAGGACAATCACATTGCTGATGTGGTGAATTCTGGCAGCATCAACAAGACAGCTGCGGTGCACCTTGATAAAGCTGCTGCCCAGTGCGTTTTCCAACTCCGTCATCGTTACCCGGGCACGAATGACCTCTCCCCAGTCCGCGTGAATATCCGCGTAGTTTCGTTTCATCTGAATGTAATGAATCGTGTCGATTTCCACCTCGGTATTGGTTCTGCCCGTCATAAGGGTTATGGTTCGCGCATTCTGCATAGGCTGATGCCTCCCATACTTGTTTTCTTTTACCGATTTATTATGCCATGTTCCGCGGTATAATGCAACCTGCTTTGTAAATATCCGCCGAAAAAGTGGCTGTTAAAAAAGTCTGTCATTGCGAGCCGGTGTGGGCTGCTTCTTCGCAATGACAGACTTTCTTAACGGCCCCTGCAATCACTACAGAACCGATTCGTAGATATTCTCAATGGCATCGCCAAAATTCTTTTTGTCGAAGGCCGCCGCGATTTCCTCGCTGCGCTTGGAGGCATCCTTGCGCCATTTGGGGTCGTGCATCACATGGTCGATGGCATCCAGAAACTCCCCGGCGCTGTTGTACTCGTAGCCGTTTTGTCCCTCCTCCAGCACCTCGTCCAGGCACTCGTCCTGACGGCACAGCAGGGGCAGGCCATTGGCAGCGGCCTCGATATAGGTCAGGCCCTGGGTTTCGCTGGTGGAGGCGCTGACGAACACATCCCCCAGCTGATAGTAGTTCTGCACCTCGGAAGGCTCCACCATGCCGGTGAAAATCACATAGTCCTCCACGCCTAATCGTTTCGCCTGCTTCTGAAGATCCTCCCGGGCAGGGCCGTCGCCCACAATCAGGAATTTCAGCTTCCCATTCTCCTGCCGGGCTTCCGTGAACAGGTTCAGAAGCTCCCCCAGGTTCTTTTCACCGCCCAGACGGCCCAGATTCAGCAGCACCTGATCATCGTCAGCGATTCCCAGTGCCCGACGGCGTTCCAGCCGCTGCTCCGGGGTCAGCCGCTGATGATGCTGCTCCAGGGAAATGCCGCTGGGCACCACGTTAATGGGCACCTGAAGGCCGTAGCTCTGCAATGTATCCTCCACCTTCTGCGTAGGGGCCACCAGCGTCTTGACGTGGCGCAGGCGCTGCCGGGACAGCACCTTGGCAAGGAAGTCCCCCAGCCGTTTACTGGGGATAAAATAGGAGGTCAGATACTGTTCATACAGCGTGTGATAGGTATGTACCAGCGGCGCGCCGGTGATTTTGGAAATCCGGGCCGCAAACTGGAAGCTGAAAAATTCGCACTGGCTGTGGACGATGTCCGGCTTCCAGTCGATGATCTCCTGAATCAGCTTGTTGCGGTAGGAGGTGGGCATCCGAAGATCCGGATACACCGCCCCCAACGGTACGGAACGAATATAATACACCGCGCCCTCCTTGTGGGAATGGAGGGAATCGGAAATGGTCAGAATACGGACATCGTGTCCCTTCGCGGTGAGTTCATCAAACAGATTCTGCACACTGGTGACGACGCCGTTGGTGTTCGTCGTGTACAGATCCGTGGTAATCAGTATTTTCAGCTTCTCCTGCTCAGCCATGACAATCCTCCTGATCGATTCTCTTCGGCTCCATTATAGCAGATTTTCCTGAAAAATCCACTGTTCTTTTCTTAAGAATTGTTTTCATTTTCGAGGTACCCTCCGCCTTGCATTTCCTGTCGAACCATGTTAAAATATACATGATTCCAGTTTGGAGGAACAACATGAAAACAAAACCGCAGCGGTTTCTGCCGCTGATTTTTCTACTGATCATCGTCTTCTGTGTCGCCGGCGGCCTGTACTGGTACGACAATAACGTGGATCGCAGCGGCTGGGCAGAAAAGGACGGAATCCGATATTACCGCGATTTTCACGCAAAGCCCGTATCCGGCTGGCTGGATCTGCCGGAGGGACGCTACTGCTTCGGCGATGGCGGCATCCCGCTTCTGGGCTGGCAGACCATCGATGGCGTTACATACTACTTCGGCAGCTCCGGCATCATGACCACCGGCTGGAAGGTCATCGACGGCGACACCTGCTACTTTGGCGGCAACGGCGCCATGGTCACCGGCTGGCTCTGGCTGGAGGATGGGAGGTACTATCTCCGGGACGGCGCTCTGCTGACCGGCTGGCAGGATATTGACGGCGGGCGGTGCTACTTTGACGAAAATGGCATTGCCGCCATGGGATTTACCGAAATCGATGGTAACGCCTACTTCTTCGCAGACGGCTTCCTGGCCACGGGACTGACGGAAATCGACGGGGAATTCTACTTCTTCGGCGAAGACGGCACCATGCAAACCGGCTGGCAGGAGGATGAATCCGGCCGCCGCTACTTCCTGCGGTCGGGTAAAATGGCCCAGGGCTGGCTGGAAATGGAGGAGGGCTGGCGGCTCTTTGGGGACAATGGTCTGATGACCACAGGCTGGTTCCAGGCCGGGGAATACCGCTACTATTTCCGGGAGGACGGCATCATGGCGGCAGGCCCCACGGAAATTGAAGGTCAAATCCACTATTTTACCCCCAAGGGCATCGAAGTAGTGCTGGTCAACGGCCTGAACCCGGTGCCGGACTGGTATGCGCCAAACCTTGTAACCCTGACCGGCGACCATCAGGTAGATCAGTTGTGCTATGACGCGCTGGTAAAAATGCTGGATGACTGTGCCGCCGCGGGCATTGAATACGAATTCAATTCCGGCTACCGAACCCTGTACACCCAGACCGCCATTCTGGAATACCGCACCCGGGAGCATATGGAAAGCTATTCGCTGAACTTCCGGGATGCCCGGGACAAGGCGCTGGAAACCGTGGCCGTCCCCGGCACCAGCGAGCACCATCTGGGCCTTGCGGTGGATCTTCTCGGCAAGGAAGCAATCCCCTGGTTCACGGAGCACTGCTGGGACTACGGCTTCATCCTGCGCTACACCCAGGAGAAGGAGGACATCACCGGCATCATTGATGAGCCATGGCACTTCCGCTATGTAGGCACGAAGGTATCGCTGGATATGAAGGACTCCGGGCTGTGTCTGGAAGAATATCTGGGGGCGGAGCCTGTGACCTCTGGAAAGGTGCACGCGCTGTTCGGTGAAAAGCTCTACGAGGAAACCATTTACGGAAAAGAAGAACAAAAATAGACGTTGTGCCGGAGGGAAATCCCTCCGGCACATCGTTATATAAAGGGGAATTTACCTGACTTAGTATGTCATTGCGAGGAGGGCGAAGCCCGACGTGGCAATCCGTTCTTCTTTTGGAAATGTTCGTCATCAGAGCGCGAAAGGGGATGCGGATTGCCACACCAGTGACATCGGTCACTGGTTCGCAATGACATTCGGTTAATCAACAAAAGCACAATTTATCTAACCAGAGAACGATACCGAGCACGCCCAATAGTGTCACGACGACAGACCAGCCGGGCACGCATTAGCTGCCCGCTAGAAAAAGCTGACCTGACTGGTATCCGGCAGGTCGCCGAAGGCTCCCGCCTCTTTCAGCATCTGCATATGGGTCTTGGAGACCTTGGGGCAGGCCGCCGCCACTTCCTCGATAGACAGGAAGGTCTTGCCCTTTCTGCCCTCCATCAGATCCCATGCCGCGCTTTCGCCCAGGCCGGAAATGGCCACAAAGGGCGGAAGCAGCTTGCCGTCCTTTATGAGGAATTTTGTGGCGTGGCTGTCATAGATGCTGATGGGCGCGAATTCAAAGCCCCGGAGGTAGAATTCGTAGACGACTTCCAATGTGGTCAGCAGGTCTTCATCCTTGGCGGTGGCTTCCTCGTTGCCGTCGATGGCTTCGATGTTGGCCATCACCGCCTCCTTGCCGCCGGTCATCAGCACCGCGTCAAAGCCGCCTTTCTGGCTGCGGCGGTAGAAGTAGGCCGCGTAGAAGGGCAGGGGGTGGTGTACCTTGAACCAGGCAATACGGAAGGCCATCATAACGTAGGCCACCGCGTGGGCCTTGGGGAACAGGTACTTGATCTTCTTGCAGGAGCCGATGTACCAGTCCGGCACGCCGGCGGCCACCATTTCCTCCTCCGCGCCGTCGGGCAAACCTCTACCCTTTCGGACGGCTTCCATAATCTTAAACGACCGTTTTTCCGGCATGCCACAGGAGATCAGATAGATCATGATATCGTCACGACAGCCGATGGTGGAGTCAACCGTGGCGGTTTTGGAGGTAATCAGATCCTTGGCGTTGCCCAGCCACACGTCGGTGCCGTGGGAGAAGCCGGACAGCCGCACCAGCGTATCAAACCGGGTGGGCATGGTGTCCATCAGCATCCCCCGGGTGAACCGGGTGTTGAATTCCGGGATGGCAACCGCCCCGGTGGGACCGAGAATGGGGTCGTCCTCATAGCCAAGCACCTTGGAGGAGGTGAAGATGGACATGGTGTCCTTGTCGTCTAATGGGATGGTCTTGGCGTCCACCCCGGTCATATCCTCCATCATGCGGATCATGGTGGGGTCATCGTGGCCCAGCATATCCAGCTTCAGGAGGTTTTCCTCCATGGAATGGTACTCAAAATGGGTGGTGATCTGGTCGGAATTGGGGTCGTCCGCCGGGTGCTGCACCGGGCAGAAATCCCAGATCTCGTTCTCCTGGGGGATAACCACCAGACCGCCGGGGTGCTGGCCTGTTGTCCGGCGCACGCCCACGCAGCCGGTGGCAAGCCGGGCTTCCTCAGCACGGCTTGCGGTTTTTCCCCGCTCCGACAGGTATTTCTTGACGTAGCCGAAGGCGGTTTTCTCCGCCACGGTGCCGATGGTACCCGCCCGGAACACATGGGAGGAACCGAACATGGAGATACAGTAGGCGTGGGCCTTGGACTGGTACTCGCCGGAAAAGTTCAGGTCGATATCCGGCACCTTGTCGCCGCCGAAGCCGAGGAAGGTTTCAAAGGGGATGTTAAAGCCGTCCTTTTCCATTTTCGTGCCGCATTTGGGGCACACCGCGTCGGGCAAATCCGCGCCGCAGTTGTAGCCCTCCGGCACATTCAGTTCTGTGTACTTGCAGTCCGGGTTGGGGCAGCGGTAATGGGGCTGGAAGGAATTGACCTCGGTGATGCCGGACATGTAGGCCACGATGGAGGAGCCAACGGAGCCACGGGAACCCACCAGATAGCCGTTTTCCAGAGAATTCTGCACTAATTTTTGGGCGGACATATAGATCACATCGTAGTGACAGGAGATGATGTCGTGCAGCTCCGTTTCCACCCGCTTGGTGAAAACCTCGGGGGGATTGTCGCCGTAGAGCCGGTGGAATTTTCCATACACCAGATTCTTCAAATCCTCAACGGAATTTTCGATTTTCGGGGCGAACAGGTTGTGGGGCACCGGGCGCATGGTCTCGCACATATCCGCAATCTTGTTGGGATTCTCCACCACGATCTCGTAGGCCTTCTCCTCACCAAGATAGGAGAATTCACTGAGCATATCGTCGGTGGTGCGGAAGTACAGGGGCATGGGCTTGTCCGCGTCGTCAAAGCCCTTGGTAGCAAGCAAAATATGTCGGAACACCTCGTCCTCGGGATTTAAGAAGTGGACGTCCCCGGTGGCAACCACCAGTTTCCCCAGTTCCTCGCCCAACTGGATGATTTTCCGATTGTAGTCTCTCAAATCCTCGTCGGTTTTCGCCGCATACTTCTCGTTTTCCAGCATGAAGCGGTTGTTGGCAAGAGGCTGAACCTCCAAAAAGTCGTAGAAGGAGGCAATTCGTTTCAGCTCGTCGTGGCTCTTTCCGTCCAGCATGGCCTGAAACAGTTCGCCGGCCTCACAGGCGGAGCCGATGATCAGGCCCTCCCGCATCTCCAGCAGCTCCGATTTTGGGATTCTCGGCACCCGGCGGAAGTGCTTGAGATTGGAATTGGAAATCAGATGGTAGAGGTTTCGCAGACCCACCTGATTTTTGGCGAACAGAATGATGTGCCGGGCCTGCCGGTCGGTGATGCGCCCGCCGGAGCGCAAACCCACCATGGCGGGGTTGATGGTTTGCAGGGTGTGGATGTCGTGCTCCTGCTCCAGCATCTGCATGAGCTTCGTCATGATCAGGCCGCAGGTCATGGCATCGTCCCCGGCCCGGTGGTGGTTAAACTCCGGCAGGTTCAGGGCGTTGGACACGATGTCCAGCTTGAATTTATTCAGGTGCCGCAGAAGATTCTGGGAAAGAATCAACGTATCGGCGGCGGTATACTTGTAGTCAAAGCCCTGCCGGGCGCACTCCGCCCGGATAAAGCCGGTGTCAAAGTCGGAATTGTGAGCCACCAGCACCCGGTCACCGATGAAATCCAGGAATTTGGGGAGCACTTCTTCAATTTTCGGGGCACCCACCAGCATTTCTTCCGTGATGCCCGTCAGCTCCACGATCTTCCGTTCCAGATGCCGCTCCGGGTCCACAAAGGTCTGGAAGCGGTCGATTTCCTGCCCATCCTTTAAGATCACCGCGCCGATTTCGATGATGCGGTCGGTTTTCGAGGACAGGCCGGTGGTTTCTAAGTCAAAGGCCACGAACTCGTCGTGGAAGGTCATGTCCTGCTCGCCGTGCACCACGATTCGGTCATCCACGTCATTTACATAATATCCTTCGCAGCCGTAGAGAATTTTGATCGTCTCGTCGGTGCCCGCCACCTTGGGCGGCTTGCGGCCCTCCACCGTATGCAGGGCGTCGGTGAAGGACTGGCAGCAGCCGTGGTCGGTGATGGCAATGGCCCGGTGGCCCCAGGCCGCCGCCTGCTTGATGGCGGCATCGGTGGGGGTCAGGGCGTCCATGTTGGACATGGTGGTGTGCAGGTGCAGCTCCACCCGTTTCATTCCTTCCGCCGTGTCCTTCCGCTTGGGCAGGCTGCCGGGCTGCATGGCATAGGGCCTGAGCACCATTTCGTTCTCAAACCGATCCTCCATGAGCTTTCCCTGCACCCGCAGAACAGAGCCGATACTCACATTTTCTAAGATGGGCTTTGCCTCGTTGGCCTCCATGAACTTACTGATGCGGACGGAATTGGTGTTGTCGGTCATGTCGAATTTCACCACATAGGCGTTGCGCTTTTTCAGCTCCTTGTGGTCAATGGCAAACACCTTGCCCTCCACGATCACCGTGCCCATGTCCATACTGAGATCCTTCATGGGCACGGCGGTTCCCTTGAAGGGCTTGCCATAGAAGGTCTCGCTGGGGGCGGCAGAGGCGGCCGCCTTTTCCTCCCGCTTCGCGGCGGAAGCAGCAGGCAGATTCTTCATCATCTGGCCCCGCATGGTTTCCATGGCTTCAAATAGAGCCTTCCCCTCCAGCGCCGCGCCGGTCTCAATGGAGATGGTCACAGGCACCGCGAACCGCTCCCGCAGCACCTGCTGCACGGAAGGCACCTGCTCCATGAGGGCATCCTTGCCGTTGGCGGCAAGACGGATGGTCAGCTGCTCCCCCTCCCAGTCCCATTTCGCTCCCGCCAGGGAACCCCGGGCCATGGAATCCCGCTGAACGAACAGGTTCATCAGCTCTTCCGGCTCGATTTTATGGATCTCCGAACCCGGATGGGTCGCCGTCAGCGCCATTCGCCGCAGACCGTAGAGGGCCGCGATTTCCTTCGCCGCCTGATCCATGAGCCGCTGGGGGATATAGGTTTCGCTGTGGACAACAACGTGAACCGACCGATCCTCGGCAGAAATGTCCGCAGCGGCGATAGCCGCCTGACACAGCGCTGCGTGCAGCGCCTCAGGCGGCTCATAGTCGGGAAACATTTGAAATAGGTAGACTTTTTCCATATACTTACAGTGTTTCAATGCGTTTGAGCAGAGCGGGCAGCAGCTCGTCGTAGGGAAGCTTTTCCACCTGCTCTCCCTTTTCAAAAATCATGCCCCAGCCGTCGCCGCCGGCGATGCCGATGTCGGCTTCCCGGGCTTCGCCGGGGCCGTTGACCACGCAGCCCATGACAGCCACGGTAATGGGCTTGTCCACGGCCTTCAGCCGTTCCTCCACCTCCCCGGCCAGGGAGATCAGGTCGATGCGGGTCCGGCCGCAGGTGGGACAGGACACCAGCTCCGCCCCCTCCTTTCGGATTCCGGCGGCCTTCAGGATATCCCGGGCGGCGTAGACCTCCTCGATGGGGTCGGCGGACAGGGACACCCGCATGGTGTCCCCCACTCCCAGGGCCAGCAGGCCCCCGATACCCACGGCGGACTTGAGGGTGCCCATGCGGACAGTGCCCGCCTCGGTGACCCCGATATGTAAAGGGTAATCACTTTTCAGTGCCATCAGCTGATCGGCTTTCATGGTAATGGGGACGCTGGAAGACTTGAGGGAGACGCCGATATCGTCAAAGTCGAACTTATTCAGTAGCTTGATGTGGCCGAAGGCGGACTCCACCATGGCCTCGGGACAGACCCGGCCATACTTGGCCAGAATGGGCTTCTCCAGAGAGCCGCCGTTGACCCCGATGCGGATGGGGATATTCCTTTGACG
>JALFUW010000035.1 GCA_022786995.1 Clostridiales bacterium | reverse complement strand
GACGGCAGTGTGAAAAATGAGAGCAGCGCAGCTACTTTCACCATGGATGAGCTGGTGCATATGGATTGGCTGTGTGAGAACGTCTCCGGCTCCATTCCCAACTTCGACGAGGTTTTGCCCATGTCCCGGAATATGATCCGGGAGCTGGGCGTGTACAGAGAAAAAATCCCTGCACAGAAAGAAGCGAAAGCCGTTGAAAATTTTGTTCATCTCCGATGAGGAATGCGCCTCCCTCTGGGATTACTATCGCCCCGAAAAGCTGGAGGGAATCGACCTGATCATCTCCTGCGGGGATCTGAAATCCAGTTACCTGCAATTTCTGGTGACCATGGCCAGATGCCCCCTGCTCTTTGTGGCGGGAAATCACGACACCCACTACGACCATAACCCGCCCAGCGGCTGCGACTGCATCGACGATGCCATCGTGGAATACAACGGTGTTCGTATCATGGGGCTGGGAGGCTGCCGCCGGTATCACCCCGGAAACTATCAATACACGGAAAGGCAGATGCGCCAGCGCATCCGAAAGCTCCGGTTTCCCCTTTGGCGCTGCAAGGGGGTGGACATTGTGGTCACCCATGCGCCGCCGGAGGGCTTGGGGGACGGGGAGGACCCGGCCCATCATGGCTTTGCCGCCCTGCGGGAATTTCTGGACAAATACCACCCCAGTTACCTGGTCCACGGCCATGTCCATCTGCGCTACGATGCCTCCCTGCAGCGGGTGCGGGAATATGAGGGCACCACATTGATCAATGCCTTTGAGCGCTATGTTCTGGAAATACCCGACAGGCCCGTTCCCACCCGCCATCTCAACCAGCTCCGGTGGAAAACCAAGCATAAGGAGCTGAACAACGAGTGGGACGATATTCTGGGCATCAACGCCATCAAACGATAAAGTGAGGATAGAAAGATGTTTACCGGCTTCTCCCCGGAGACCATTGATTTTCTCTGGGGCATTCGCATGAACAACAACCGGGACTGGTTCCTGGAGCATAAAAAGCAGTATGTGGATACCCTCTACCAGCCCATGAAGGAGCTGGGGGCCCAGCTGTTTGAGCCTTTTTTGCAGCGGCAGGGAGATATCCTCAAGGTCAGCCGCATCTACCGGGATGCCCGGCTGCACCCGCCCACGCCCTACAAGGAAAGCCTCTGGCTGTGCATCCGTCAGGAGGTACAGTGGTGGGCCGAGAATCCCTGCCTGTACTTTGAGATCACCCCGGAGGGAGCATCCTACGGCTTCTTCTACTGGAAGCCCCCCACCAGCGTTCTCGAAACCTTCCGCCAGCGAATTTCGGCAAAACCCGAGGAATTTCTGAAGCTGATTCGTACTACGGAAGCGGCAACAGGGGTTCCCGTTACTGCCCAGTGCTACAAGCGCCCAAAGGTGCCGGATTCTCCGGCTCTGGCTCCCTATTTCGCCTGGAAGGGAGAGATCAGCTGTACCCGGACAATCGAACCGGGAGAAGCCCTGTTTGGCCCCCAGCTGGAGGACGAGGTCAGGGACTTTTTCGAAAAGCTTGCCCCGCTGTACGAATACTTTAATCAATACGTCGTCTAGCCGCCCTTGTAGGGGCAGGTCATTGACCCGCCCCTCTGCGATAGTGGTCTTTGCATTCGCGGCTGATGCCGACGGGCGGGGCAGTGCCCCGCCCCTACGAAATTACAAATTGGAGAGCTCAGAGTATGAAAAACACCATTTTCACCGGCATGGCAACTGCCATCGTCACCCCCATGGCCGCGGACGGCTCCATTGACTACGAAGCCCTGGGCCGCTTTATTGAGTTCCAGATCGAAAACGGCATCAATGCTCTGGTTGTCATGGGCACCACCGGCGAGAACGCCACCATCGAGCCGGAGGATCAGAAAAAGGTTATTGCCTACACCGTGGAGAAGGTGGCAAAGCGGGTTCCCGTCATCGCCGGCACCGGCACCAACAACACCGAGCACGTTCTTGCCAACACCAAGGCCGCCTGCGAGGTGGGCGCGGATGCCATCCTCGTTGTGACCCCCTACTACAACAAGGCCACCCAGAACGGCCTTTACAAGCACTTCACCACCATTGCCAACGCTTCCACCGTGCCTATGATCCTGTACAACGTCCCCGGTCGCACCGGCTGCAATCTGCTGCCCAAGACCGTGGCACGGCTTGCCGAGCATCCCAACATCGTGGCCGTCAAGGAGGCCACCGGCAATATGGCCCAGATGGTGGAGATCATGCACCTGTGCGGTGACAAGATTGACGTCTACTCCGGCGAGGATGCCCTCACCGTCGCCATGATGGCCATGGGCGGTGCGGGCACCATCAGCGTGCTGAGCAACGTTGCCCCCAAGCAGTCCGTCGCCATGACCGACGCCTGCAAGGCCGGGGACTACGCAGCTGCCGCCAAGATGCAGTGCGACCTGCTGCCTCTCATCAATGCCCTGTTCAGCGAGGTCAATCCCATCCCCGCCAAGGCCGGTACTGCCGCCATGGGCTTCGGTACCGACACCCTGCGGCTGCCCCTGACCCCCATGGAGGACGCAACCAAGTCTGTTCTGCTTGCCGAGATGAGAAAGCTGGGTATTAACGTATGAAGGCTGTGATTTGCGGCGCCAACGGCGCCATGGGCAAGCTGATCTGCGGCATCCTCGGTGAGGAAGTGGTAGGCAAGGTCAGCATTGACGGCGAAAACGGCGTTCCCAAGACCTTTGAGGAGCTGGGTGCCGTGGAAGCCGACGTGGTGGTGGATTTCTCCCACCACACCGCCATTTCCGGCGTTCTGGACTACGCAAAAAAAATCGGCGCAGCTGCCGTCATCGGCACCACCGGCCACACCGAGGAGGAAAAGGCCCTGATCTATGCTGCCGCAAAGGAAATCCCCGTGTTTTTCAGCGGCAACATGAGTCTGGGCATCGCGGTGCTGTGCCGCCTTGCCAAGGAGGCCGCCAAGTATTTCCCCGACGCGGACATTGAGATCGTGGAGGCCCACCACAATCGCAAGGTGGACGCTCCCAGCGGCACGGCTCTGATGCTGTTCAATGCCATCAAGGAGGTTCGCCCCGATGCCTGGGCCAACTGTGGCCGCTCCGGCGAGTGCAAGCGCACCAAGGACGAAATCGGCATTTCTGCCCTGCGCATGGGCACGGTGGTAGGTGTTCACGAGGTCATTCTTCACACCGGCACCCAGCAGCTGACGCTCAAGCACGAGGCCGTGACCCGGGCCATGCTGGCAGACGGCGCGGTGGATGCCGCCCGGTTCATGCTGGGAAAAAGCGTGGGCCTGTATAATATGGAAAGCATTTTGGGCTAGCCCAAAACCGTAGGGGCCGATGCCCACATCGGCCCGCAGTACGGCCCAGCAATCATCGCACCGCTCCGTCGAATACGAAACGCCAACAAAGGGGCGATGTGGGCATCGCCCCCTACGAAGCATACCGAAGGGAGTTGCTGCTAATGACCGTTACCTATATGAACGGTGCGGGCAATGACTTTATGGTCATTGACGCCCGGGGACAGGCGCTGGATTTCGAAGCGCTGGCAGTAGAATTATGTAAACTTACAAGCGCCGACGGCTTTATGGCGGTGGACAATTCCGACAAAGCCGATTTCAGGCTTCACTTCTACAACGCCGACGGTTCCCGGGGGGAGATGTGCGGCAATGGCGCCCGGTGCATCTGCCGCTTCGCCTTTGACCACGGCATAGCCGGGGAAAATATGGTGGTGGAGACCGACGCGGGACTGGTGCCCGGTAAGCGTCTGGACGAAAGTCAGTACCGGGTGAAGCTCAATAACCCCGGCGTTCTGGATCTGCGCCGCAAGGGCGACGTGGCCTATGTGGAGCTGGGCAATCCCGGTGTGCCCCACGCCGTTGCCGAGTACCACGGCGACCTGTGGGCCGACGCCGATGCTCTGCGGGAGCAAATGCGGGCGCTGCGGTTTGACCCCGCCTTCCCCAAGGGGGCCAACGTGAACTTCTATCAGGCCATCGCTCCCGGCGAGGTAAGAATGCTGACCTTCGAGCGGGGCGTTGAGGATTTTACCCTGGCCTGCGGCACCGGCTGCGGCTCCACTGCTTCCGTGCTTTGGCTGCAAGGCAGGCTGCCCGGGAATACGCTCACCGCCCACAACCGGGGCGGCACGCTGAAAGTGACCGTCGGCGGAGAAGATAACACCGTGACCTCCATCCAGCTGGAAGGCCCCACGGAAGTGGTCAGAGTTTTGGAAATCTGACAGGAGGCTGCTTATGAAAACGCCCAGATTGTACATTGTCATTCCCTGCTATAACGAGGAAGCGGTTCTGCCCATCACCGCGCCGCTGTTCCGGGACAAGCTTCTGTCCCTATCCTCACAGGGGAAAATCAGCCCGGACAGCCGGGTGCTGTTCGTCAATGACGGCAGCAAAGATAGCACCTGGAATCTCATTTGTCAGCTTGCCAAGGAGGACGAGCACTACATGGGCATTTGCCTGAGCCGAAACCGGGGTCACCAGAACGCCTTGCTCGCAGGGCTGATGGAAGCCAAAGACAAATGCGATATCACCATCTCCATTGACTGCGACGGGCAGGACGATATAAACGCCATGGATGAAATGGTGGACGAATACCTGTCCGGGGCGGAGATCGTCTACGGCGTGCGCAGCAAGCGGGAAACCGACACCTTCTTCAAGCGCTTCACCGCGGAGAGCTTCTACAAGCTCATGAAGTGGATGGGCGCGGACACGGTATTTAACCACGCCGACTATCGTCTGGTGTCCAGCCGGGCGCTGAAGGAGTTCTCGAATTTTAGGGAAGTCAACATCTTCCTCCGGGGCATGTTCCCCCTGGTGGGCTTCAAGAGCACCTGCGTCTACTATGAGCGTCACGAGCGCATCGCCGGTGAAAGCCACTATCCCCTGAAGAAGATGTTGGCGCTGGCCTTTGACGGCATCACCAGCCTCAGCATTCGCCCTATCCGCATCATCACCGGGCTGGGCGTGTTCATTTCGCTGGTGGCCTTCGCCCTGATTGTCTACGCGCTGGTGTCCTACTTCACCGGCAACGTGGTCAGCGGCTGGGCCAGCTCCCTGATTGTCACCTGCTTCCTCGGCGGCATCCAGCTGATTTCTCTGGGCGTCATCGGCGAGTATGTGGGAAAAATCTATATGGAAACCAAAGCCCGCCCCCGATTCATCATCTCGGAGCGGACGGAGGACGAGAAATGAAAAACACCCCCGCGGATGCCATGATCCGCGGGGGATTCCTGTAGGGGAGGGTCACTGATCCTCCCATCGGTGTAGCCGTCGGTTTGAACAGCCGCTTCGCGGACGGGCGGGTCGGTGACCCGCCCCTACAGTATCAAAATCTATAACCAGCTTCCAGTAACCGGGTCAGCGCCTCGTTGGCCTCCTCGTCAGAAAACAGCTGCGTGTAGCGCTTGTCGATGGCGATGGCCTCCAAGGAAAGCTCCAGATGGCCCTTATCCTTCAGGGCATTGAAACCGTCGCTGAGCCGCCGCCCGGAAAAGCATCGATGGGCCGACTTCATGGCTTCCTCCGCCGCCACCGGGCGCATTTTTACGCCCAGTCCGGCGGCTTTTTCCCGGGCGGCAGCCCAGGCGGAAATGAATTTTTCTTCCATACGCAACTCCTTACTCCCGCCGCAGGGCCTCGATGGGGTTCAGGTTTGCCGCCTGAATGGCAGGCAGCATCCCGAACACCACGCCAATCAGGGTGGAAAACACCACCGCCACGCCGATGGCTGGCACGCTGATGGATACGGGAATCTGCATGATTTTTGAAATCACCTGGGCCAAAATCACGCCGCTGATCACGCCAATCACGCCGCCCAGACTGGTCAGCACCGCGGATTCCGTCAAAAATTGCAGCAGAATCCGCTTTTTCTTGGCCCCGATGGCCTTTTTCAGGCCGATTTCGCTGGTTCGCTCGGTGACGGACACCAGCATGATATTCATAACGCCGATGCCGCCCACCAGCAGGGAAATACTGGCGATCCAAATGAGCTGGCTGTTGGTGGCCTGTGACATTTTTTGCAGCTGCTGAGCCTGCTCCAGCATATCCTCGCTGCGGTAGTCCAGCTTGGCGGTGGTGTCCAGGATTTGCTTTTCCGTCAGCAAATCTGCCGCTTCCTTGCCCGCTGTGGTCATGGCATCGGTGTTTTCCACCTTGATGGCCACGCTCTGGGGTTCGTCAAAGCGGTAGGCCGTGGGCCACAGGCTGTCCGGGAGATAGACGTTTCCGGCGGACTGATTGGCGTAAAGCTGATAGTCCTTCATGGAATTGATCACCGGGGCAAACTCCCTGGACTGGGCCACCACACCCACCACGATGTAAGCATCCCCCTGCAATTCCAGGGTCTTTCCCACCGGGTCGATGCCGCCAAAGAGGTTCGTCGCCACGCCGGTGTCCACCAGAGCCACCTTTCTGTGGTTAACATAATCTTCCGTTGTGAAGCCCCGGCCGGATTTCACCTGATAGCCGTAGACATTCAGAAAATTCCCGTCGATTCCGTAGAGCTTCCCGTTGAACTGGGTATTCTGGTAGAACAACTGGTCAACATAACTCCGGCTGTGATACAGACTCACCCGCTCCACGCCGCTGATTTTCTCCAAATCCTGCCGGGTCTCCTCGGTGATGCAGCGCACCCCCTCGGGGACAGGATTCCAGCTCATATCATAAACCCGTCCGTCCTTGTTCAGCTGGACGGTGACCACATTGTTGCCCGCGCCGATGAGGTTTTCCTTGATCTGCTCGTTGGTGCCCTGAATGGTGGACACGATGGTGATGATGGAGGCGATGCCGATGATGATACCCAGCATGGTCAGCACAGACCGCATTTTGTGCCCCCAGATGCCCTGAAAGGCAAGACCGATATTCTCTCGCATTTCCCCGCCTCCTTAGTAGCCGTACAGCGCCGACAGGTCGCTCTCCTGGGTGGCCGCGCCGGGCTTCACGGTTTTGCCGTAGGGGAAGGCAATGTAGTCATCGGCTGTCAGACCGCTGCGAATCTCTGTGTAGCTGCCCCACAGGGACTTGCCCGTGGTGACGGTTCGCTTTTCCAGCCTGCCGTTCTTGCCCCGGACGTAGACGTAGGGTTCCCCCTCATCCGTGCGGAGGAAGGGATTTTCCAGATAGATGCCATTCTCCGCCTCGGCGGCAGAGTAGGTCACGCTGACGTAGCTGCCCTCCTGCAAATCGGCGCTGCCGTCAATAAACACCCGGAAGGGATAGTAGGAGGCATTGGGATTGCCCACGCCGTTCCACCCCTCACCCTGCACAGGGAAGTCGCCGATGGATTCCACGGTGCCGGTGTACATACCGCCGGTGTTCCAGTCGTTGATGGTTACCTCCTGACCTATCTTCAGCGCATCCTTCGCCAGCTCGCTGACGCTGCCCTGGACATAGAATCCACCGCCGCCGGAGACCTTCACCATAGGGAGCTTGTTCTGACGGGATTCCTCCTCGGTGAGCAAACTCACCACCTGACCGTCCAGCGTGGCCCGGATATTGCCGTCACTGAATTCCCGCACCATGAGGTTATACTCCGATTGGGTCATAGCGGCGGAAGCTGTCAGCTCCTTGATTTTCTTCTCCTGCTCCCGGCGCAGCTTGGCGATTTCCGCCGCCGTCATGCCGCTGCCGTAGTCGATTTCAGGGAAGGAGATATCGCCCTCCGCTTCCTCGGGGAAGAAGTAGTCCTGACTGGGCACATCACAGAAGGAGAAGCCGAAGCCGCCGCCGTCGTAGACGTTCACTTTCAAGCCCTGCCATGTGGTGCAGGGTGCTTTTTCCAGATTCCCCTCCGTCACTTTCAGTACCGTGTAGAAGCTGTTGATTTCCGCTGCGTCCACGGTGGGTTTTGGAACGACATTCAGCGTGAAACTGTGACTTGCGGTTAGCGTTGGAAGGTCATTGACCAGATAGGTCGCTGTTACCGTATATTCCGTTTCGCCCACGGTGCTGGTAATGCCGGAAACGGTATATCCCTTTCCGTTCGGATATCCCCGCAAAGGGCCTCCGTCCGAACTCAACGTCCATGTCACATAATCGCTGTGCTCCCAGTCTGTGATCGAACTGGTAAAAGTCAGCGTCACAGCATCTCCCTGATAAACCTGTACCGTACCGCCGTTGCGGACATCCGCGCGGATTTGCAGGGATGTGGGCGCCCGCATGGCAAACAGTTCAAAGGCGTTCGGTTCCGGCTCGGGTTCCGCGATTGGGGTCGGAGCCGGCGTTGGCGTCGGTTCCGGGGACGGTGTTGGGGTCGGGGTCGGTTCCGGGGACGGAGTCGGCGTTGGGGTCGGTTCCGGGGTTGGGGTAGGTGTTGGGGTCGGCGTCGGCGTTTCCTCCCCCGGATTGCCGGGTTCGTCCCCGTCTTCGTCCTGATTCTTGTCCTCTGCGTCAGTATTCGGTTCCGCGGAACCACTGGAGGGCACCTTCTCCGCGTTAGCGATCTGGTTCATCATCGCCTGATAGTATAGCTGCCGCAGCAGGGCGTTATTCACCGGGGTGTCGTCCTTCATCCAGCAGACAACCGCCTTTTCCGGGCTGCTGCCATCATATTTTTCCTCTGTCGTGGAAATTTCGTAGTCCCCACTAAGTTCTCTGCCATAATTCGTGCTCACCGTGGGAATTTCCACGGAAGTCTCCACATTCCCCATGGGTTCCAGCTTGTTGATCCGGGCCAGCTCCTCCTGAGCCTCTTTGATCTGAAGGTTGGCCTTCTCCACGTCCAGCCGCTTGCGCTCCAGCTGCAATTCTGACAGGGAGGTGTCGTAGGTCATGAGCACGTCGCCCTTTTTTACCTCGTCCCCCTCCTTTACCATCACCTGGGTTACGGTCTGGGTATCGGACAGAAACACGGTCTGAATCCGATCCGTGGTGACGGGGCCGTAGCTCTCCTGATTGTCGCCCCAGAATTCCGTCATGCCCACCATGGAGAAGGGGTACACGCCCACCGGCTCCCCCCGGCCCCGCAGGCCGAACACGATACCGGCCACGATTGCCACCGCCGCAGCGCCCGCGCTGACGGAGATCACAACTTTTTTCGTCTTTCCCGTGAGCTTCACATTAAGCTTCTTCATGGTGTTCCTCCTGGGTCTTCAATTCGCCGTCCAGAATGCGGTAGGTTTTATCCGCGCAGGCGGCGATGGAGGGTTCATGGGTGATCATGATGATGGTCATGCCCTCGCCGCTGAGACGGCGAAAAATCTCCATAATCTGATTGCCCGCCTTGGTATCCAGCGCGCCGGTAGGCTCGTCCGCCAGCAGCAGCTGGGGATTTCCCACAATGGCCCGGGCAATGGCCACCCGCTGGCACTGTCCGCCGGAGAGCTGGTTGGGAAGGAAATGAATCCGCTCCCCCAGACCCACGGCCTTCAGCGCTTCCTCCGCCCGCGCCCGCCGCTCTTTTAGCGGCACATCGGCGTACAAAAGGGGCAGAGCCACATTGTCCACGGCTTCCATTTTGGGAAGAAGATGGAAGGACTGGAAGACAAAGCCGATGTGCTTATTGCGCACCTCCGCCAGATCGTCGTCCGATAAGTCCTTCAAATCCCTGCCCTCCAGAACATAACTGCCGGAGGTGGGCACGTCCAGACAGCCGATGATGTTCATTAAGGTGGTCTTGCCGGAGCCGGAAGGCCCCATGATGGCGAGGTAGTCTCCCTTTTCCACGGTGAGATTGATATTTTTCAGCACCCGCACAGGCTCCCGGCCCTGCTGGTAGTCCTTGCAGATGTCCTTTAGTTCCAGAATGGGCATCACATGCCACCGCCTTCCTCCATCGCCGGTTCCATCACCGGCTCGGTTTCGACAACCGGCTGGTCGTGGGTGGTGGGCGCGCCGGGTTTGCACAGCTCCGGGTCGGGATAGGCGATGTAGTCCTCCAATGAAAGGCCTTCCGTGATCTTCTGCACGTCGGTCATGGGATCATACTCGCCCAGGGTCACGGCCCGCTTTTCCAGCTTTCCGCCCTTTTCCGCCCAGACGAAGGCGGAGCCGTCCTCGTTATAGCACAGGAACGTGCCGCTGATGCCCACGCCGGGGGTCTCGTCGCCGGTGTCCAGCTCGATGTACAGGTGCTGGCCCAGCATCAGCCCCTCGGTGGAATCCAGGGCCACATAGAAGGGGTACTTGCTGGCGCTGGTCATTTCATCACTGGACATTCCGTAATAGCGGTCATTTTCGCTGCCCTGAGAGGGGTTTTCATAGTCCACCAGGGTGACGCTGCCCGTCCAGACCGCATTGTCATCGGTACGGGGAATCATCTTCACCCGGTCGCCCTCCTTCAGGCTGCCCCGCTGCAGCTCCCCCAGCACACCCTTGACCCGGTAGGAGCCAGACTGCTGAATGATAATGTAGGCGGCAGGCTTGCCGTCGGAGCCGGTGGTATCGTTCTCGTTGATCTTCTGCACCCGGCCGGTGATGGGGGAGACCACGGTGGAATTGTCCAGCAGCTCCTGAGCCTTCTTCACCTCGTCCTCCTTGGTTTTCAGCTTCAGCTCCGCTTCCTTCTGATCCACCTGGGCGGACTGAATCTCCACGGTATATTGCAGCTTGGCGGTGCCGGACTGCCCGCTGCGCTCTTTTTCCAGCGTAGCAATTTTCTCCTTGCAGGTTTCGATGGTGCTCTTTAACTGCTGAACCTCCAGATTTTTCTTGTCCAGATTCAGCTGCAATTCCTCGGTGTCATAGCTGAACAGGGCCTGCCCCTCCTTCACATCGTCGCCTTCCTTGACGAGGAGCTCCTGTATGGTCTTGTCCGCGTCACGGCTGATTTCCGCCGTGTGCTCAGACACCACCAGCCCCAGAAAACGGTTGCCGGGGGCAATCCCCCCCATAGCCGCCAGCCGTTCCACCGACTGCACATAAACCGCCGTTCCGCCGCTGCCGCAGGCGGAAAGGGTCAGGCACAGGGCGCAGGCCAGTGCCGCCGCAAGTTTTCGTTTCATATCCGTTAACCTCCAGAGTTATTTCACTGTACTAACTGTATTATACGATTTTTCTCTGTCAGAATCAATCGCCGGATGTTTAAGGTTTGTTTAAGGAATGGTGAATTCTTTTTTGCGGACGGAAAAGAAAATGCCATTGCAAACCGGCACACACCGTTCCGCAATGGCATTTCTTCTTATTTTTCCGCCAGATACAGTCGAATGGCTTTCACCGCCGCCTGATGCTGGCTTTTCACGCTCTGGCCCAGGCTGAGGGCTTCCGACGTTACCTCCCCGGCCCGGAGACGCTCCGCCAGCCGGGCCACGGTCTTTTCCAGATCTTCAAAGCCCAGATTCCCCGCCACACCTTTCAGCGCCAGCGCCAGCCGATAGCTTTCCCGGACGTCGCCGGATTCCAGCGCCGCCAGCAGCGATTCCGCGCTGTCGTCGGCGAGATAGCGCTCTACAAACCGCTCCACAAACCGACGCCCCGGCAGGCGGCCGCACACCTTCGTGAAATCGCCGCCCAGCTTTATATACAGTTCTTCAATGGTCATGGCCGCTCCCCCTGTAATCGCGCAACTGCGCCGCAAGCCCCCGGAGCGCGCCGCCGCAAGGCCGCCAGTTCACAGCCTCCCGGTGACAAATTGAATATTACTATGTCTGTCTGATGATACCCGGGAGCCACAAAAAATACAACCCTTTTTTATTTTTTCATTCTACCATAATTACATGTAGAAAGCAATCTATCGATGTCGATAAAAAAGTGAAATATTTTACTCCCGTTTTAGTTAATTCACTCAACGGTGACACTTTTCGCCAGATTCCTGGGTTTATCCACGTCCAGGCCCTTGGCGACGCTGACATAGTAGCCCATGAGCTGTAATGGCACCACCGCCAGGCTGCCCACGAAGTGCTCATCCACCCGGGGCACATAGACGGTGAAATCCGCGTGATCCTCGGTCTCGTATTTTCCATAGGTGGTCAGACCCATGAGGTAGGCCCCCCGGCTCTTGCACTCCACCATGTTGCTGATGGTCTTCTCATACAGGCCGCTCTGGGTCAGGACGCCGATGACCAGCGTGCCCGGCTCGATGAGGCTGATGGTGCCGTGCTTTAACTCACCAGCGGCATAGGCCTCGGAGTGGACATAGGAGATTTCCTTCAGTTTTAGGCTTCCTTCCAGACACACGGCGTAGTCAATGCCCCGTCCTATGAAGAACACATCGTGGGCATTCGAATACTTGGCGGCGAACCACTGAATACGCTCCTTATCCTCCAGAATCTTCCCGATCTTCGCAGGAATCGTCTCCAATTCCGCCAGATAATAGCTGTATTTCTCCGCGTCGATGGTGCCCCGGGCCATGCCGAACTGCACGGCAAGGCAGTACATCGCCGCCAGCTGGGCACTGTAGGCCTTGGTGGTGGCCACGGAAATTTCAGGGCCTGCCAGAGTATAGAACACCTTGTCAGCCTCCCGGGCGATGGAGCTGCCCACCACATTGACCACCGCCAACGTGCGCACGCCCCGTTCCTTCGCCATCCGCAGAGCCGCCAGGGTATCCGCCGTCTCGCCGGACTGGCTGATGACGATGACCAGCGCGTTCTTATCCATGGGCGGCTTGCGGTATCGGAACTCCGATGCCAGCTCCACCCGGACGGGGATCCCCGTCAAATTCTCAATCACATACTGGGCCGCCATGCCCACATGCCACGCGGAGCCGCAGGCGGCGATGACAATCTGGCTGGTTTCCCGGATTTCCTCGTCGGTCAGGCCCACCTCGCTCAGGTCGATGGCCCCATTCTTGATCACAGAATGCAGGGTATCCGCCACTGCCTTGGGCTGCTCATGGATTTCCTTCATCATGAAGTGCTCAAAGCCCGCCTTCTCCGCCGCCTCGGCGTCCCAGTCGATGCGGACAGGCTCCTTGCTCACTTCCTCGCCGTCCAGGTTGTAGAAATGCGCCTCGCCGGGCAGCAGCCGGGCGAATTCGTGATTGCCAATGTAATAGACCTGCCGGGTGTACTTGAGAATCGCCGGCACATCGGAAGCCACATAGGTCTCCCCGTCGGTGATGCCGATGATCATGGGGCTTTCCTTCCGGGCCACCCAGATCTCGCCGGGGTAATCCTTGAACATCAGCTCCAGGGCGTAGGAGCCGCGGACACGCACCATAGTCTTGGCGATGGCGTCGATGGGGCCGATCTTGTACTTTTTATAGTAGTAGTCCACCAGCTTGACCACCACCTCTGTGTCGGTCTGGCTGTAGAACTGGTAGCCGTGCTTGAGCAGCTTCTCCTTCAGCTCGGCATAGTTTTCGATGATGCCGTTGTGAACGCCCACCACCTCAGACTCCACGCTGCCGGAGCCGGAGCCGGTGCAGTTGCCGGAGACATGGGGATGGGCATTGACCTGTGAGGGCACGCCGTGGGTGGCCCAGCGGGTGTGGCCAATGCCGCAGGTGCCGGGCAGGGCACGGCCGTCGTCGGTTTTTTCCACCAAATTTTTCAGGCGGCCCGTGGACTTCACCACCTCGGCAAGTTTATTTCCGTCCCGGACAGCCAGTCCGGCGGAGTCATAACCGCGGTATTCCAGCTTGCTCAGGCCGTCCAGCAGAATGGGTGCCGCCTGTTTTTTTCCTGTGAATCCAACAATGCCACACATAGATAGCCTTCTTTCCCGGCTCTCAGCGGAGCCGCCAAAAATCTTGTGGTACATTATAGCAAACCACAATCGGTTTTGCAACATTTTTCATCGGTTCCTGCAAGCTTATACCGCGTCCACCATCCGTGCCGCCCGCAGAATCCCGTGGGCGGAGCTGTTGCAGCAGATCTCATTTGTCATGACCATATCCACCGCTTTGCTGAGCGGCACCAGCTCTACGGTCAGTTCCTCGGTTGCATCCAGCTGCTGCAGCGCCACCTTCCGGCAGTTTCGTGCCAGAAAAATGTGCATAAAATTCGTCAATTTCGCGGAGCTTTCCACCGTTGGCCCCAGATATTCCCAACAATCCGAGACATACCCCGTCTCCTCCAGCAGCTCCCGCCGGGCAACGGCAAGGGGATCCGTTTCCCCATCATTGAATGCCCCCGCCGGAATTTCCAGCAGTTCCCGGTCGTAGCAGTAGCGGTACTCCCGCTTGAGAATCAGATTTCCCCCTTCGTCCAGCGCCACAATGGCGGAAGCGTCCCGGATGGTGACGGCATAGAAATCGTCCATTTTCGCCCCATTGGGCAGGACAACCCGATCCCGCCGCACCTTCACCCAGGGGGTGTCCAGCAGGGTCTCGGATTTTTCCGTTTTCCAGCGTTCCATGGCGTCCCTCATTTCAGAAATTGGCATAAATAAAGGCGGAATTGCCGCAGTACATCAGCATGGCAATCAGGAAGCCCCAGACACACAACCCGAGCTTTCCCCGGAAGGTGTCCAGCTTCAGCGCAGTTTCCGGAGCATTTCCGTCCAGGCGGAACCGGGCATACAGGTGGGTCAGGGCGATAATACCACCGTAGACAACCGTAAATACGTTTACATAACATATTCCCGTTGCCCGGAACAGTCCCCGGAAAACCTCCATGGCCTGGGCCATACTGTCCGCACGAAAAATCACCCAGCCCAGCGACACAAACAGGCAGTTGGCGGCGGTGCACAGCGCCGTCTGCCATGGCTTTTTCCGCACCCCCCGCCTGCCGAACAGGCGGTGAACCACACAGCCGATGCCATGATACGCGCCCCACACAAGGAACGTGGCGTTGGCCCCGTGCCACAGGCCGCTGAGCAGCATGGTGAGAAACAGGTTGACATAAGTCCTGAACTTTCCCCGGCGGCTGCCGCCCAGGGGGATGTAGACATAATCCCGGAACCAGGTGGACAGGCTGATGTGCCAGCGCCGCCAGAAATCCGAGGGATTTTCCGCCAGATACGGCATATTGAAATTTTTGCCCAGATCAAAATCCCAAATCGTGGCGATGCCGATGGCCATGTCGGAATAGCCGGAAAAATCGCAGTAGATTTGCAGGGCGTATCCAATCACCGCCATGGCGATGCTCAGGCCATTGTAGGCCGCCGGAGCGGCAAACACCGCGTTCACCGCCACGCCGATGCGGTCGGCAAAGACCACCTTCTTGGTCAGGCCGGTGACAAACCGGGTCACGCCCAGATACAGATTTTCCTTTTTTACCCGGTGCAGCCGTTCCAGCTGGGGCAGAAAATCATGGGCCTTGACGATGGGACCGGAGGTGATCTGGGGGAAGAAGGAGATGTAGGCCGCCAAAGCCACAAAGTCCCTTTCCGCCGGAATCGTTCCCTTTTTCACGTCCAGCAGGTAGCTCATAGCCTGAAACAGGTAGAAGGAAATGCCCAGCGGGAGAATGATGTTCAGGGTTCCCAGTCCCAGCCCAAAGGCCCGGGCAAAGGAGGAAATGAAGAAATTATAATACTTGCAGAAGCCCAGCAGGGCAAGGCATACAACCACGCCGCCGTAAATCCAGGCTGGTTTTCCGCCGTATTCAAACAGCCGCGCCGCGGCGTAGCACACCCCGATGACCCCCAGCAGGAGCAGCAGAAAGCGCATGTCCCAGTAGGCATAGAATACGGCGTTGGCCAGCAGGAACACACACCGCTGGGCTTTGACCGTTTTGCTCAGCTGTACCAGCCCGGTGGCTGCCAGAAAAAAGAGCAGAAAATTTAGGGAATAAAAGCTCATGACCGCAGCTCCTCCAGATAGGAAATGATCTCCTCCGCCAGAATTCTGTGGCCCGCAGCGTTCAGATGACCGCTGCCGGGGGTGGTGTTGGCGAAGCCGTAGGGGAGCTTCCGCTCCGTTTCATAGAGTCGGGCGAACCGGGTGCCGGTATCGATGACATCGATGCCGTTTTTTTCGCACACTCTGCAAAATATATCCCATGTGTCGCTGTAGCCCAGCTTCAGGCTGCCATCGGGCTGGATTTCCGTGGTCGGGTGGTATACAAAGGCGATGGGGCCGTCAAATTCCGAGCGGATCAGAGCCATCGCGGCATCCAGCTCCGTCTCGTAGTCGTAGGGGCCTTCGGTTTCTTCCGCCGCCTGGGCGCGCAGGGTCTGTAAGTTCGTTTTCAGCAGCGCCAGCAGGGGCAGGCTCTCCTTTACCATTCCTTTCAGTCTGCTCGCAGAATGAAACCTGACAGGAACGTAGTCCACCTGCTTGTTTGCATCCCGCAGTTCCTGCGTTGTTGCGTCCGTGCTGCCGATCTCCAAGGTGATGGCACCGGCATTGGGAAACGCCGCCAACGCAGCTTTGAAATACCTGATCTGGGAGGGAAGGTAATGGCCGTCGCTGGCAATATTATAGGCAGCCAGAGTCCCACTTTCTCCTGAGAAATAGCTACTGACCAGCGTGCTGTACCGCTGCGCAGGGCACACCTCCTTACCCTGGGTATGGGATGAGCCCATCATCAGCACATACCTGTCCGCCAGCGTTCCTTCCGGGTTGAGGAAACCGTTTTCATCCACTCTGGAAACGCCATAGCCTTCTGTGCCATGAACGATCAGCGCACCGGGCCGCCACGCCGATGGCGCCGCGCCCGCGGGAGTATCCAGCCACCCCGCCTGACGCTCATAGAAAAAGCAGAGGGCATTCACAATCGCAAAGCCCAACGCCAGCGCAAAAATCCATTGAAGCAGCTGTTTTCTACTGTTTTTCCCCACGACCGCGCCCTCCTTTCCGCCATTTTTGGTCATTATAACAGAATGCTTCCAAAAAGGCAACCATGTCCCCGGCGCGGCCGAATTCCATTCCGGCATTTTGTGAAATCCGATTAAGGGAATAACGGCCCGCAAGGCGGCCGGTTATGATGATTTGATCCTGATGGGCATTCATACTAACACTGCGAGCCGTTAGGTGGCGTCTTTTCAAAAAATTGCACAATTCTATTGAAAAATAGACAATATGAAATGACTCCTCACTTGTAAAACGTGGGTTTACCTGTCATACTTAAGGTGCAACGCAAAAGTAACTGGAATTACCACATACAAGGAGGAGTCACCATGACAAGTATAACCTATATTGGGATGGATGTCCA
>JALFUW010000039.1 GCA_022786995.1 Clostridiales bacterium | reverse complement strand
AGGGCGTCCACCCGGGCAGTCAGCTCCGCCGGGGAGAAGGGCTTGGTCACATAGTCGTCGGCACCGGTCATCAGGCCCGTCACCTTATCCATCTCCTGGGAGCGGGCGGTGAGCATGATAATGCCGATGCGGGTGTTGGTGGCCCGGATGCGGCGGCAGACCTCAAAGCCGTCCATGTCGCCGGGAACCATAATGTCCAGGATGGCCACGCCCGCGTCGGGATTGGCGGCGATGGCGTCCAGCGCCTGCTGACCGTCCCCGGCCTCGATCACGTCATAGCCGGCCCGCTTCAGATTGATGACCACAAAGCTGCGGATATTCAATTCGTCTTCCATAATCAGAACTTTTTTCATATTCTACCTCTTCTTTTCAGGCTTCCCCGGTCTGCCAGTCCTGACGGATCAGGTGGAAGCTGTCCTGTAAACTTTTCTCGGTAATTCCGTACTCCGGGGCGGCAAAATCCAGCTGTGCCGCATAGGCCACGCCCTCTGCCCGGTACAGGGGAAAACGTCCATCCTGTGATGCGCTCTCGTCCCGGTCGGCGCCGGTGAACACAAACACAGAAAACAGCGGTATCGCCACCTGATAGGATTCATCCCACACATAGAAATTGAAGCGGTTCTGTTCCTGCTCCACTGTGAGGCGGCCGGCCCATTGGCTGTCCAGCTGCAAATACCAGCCGCCGATATAATTGTGGAAGGTGTACATCTTATCCAATTCCCAGCCGTCCACGTCCATGGCGTACCAGCGCAGCAGGAACTGCTGCTCGTCCTGACGCCAGGCATTCACCGGCTTCATGGTGATCAGATCCGGCAATTCCAGAATACCGTCGGAATCGATATCCTCCGCGTAAACATAATAATTCAGAAGGGTTCGGATGCTGGTGTCCGCCTCTGTCGAGTAGGCGATATTGGTGAAATGACCATCCTTCACCACAAACACGTCGGTGACAATGACGTTGTCCCCGGCGGAGCTGGTGACAAACACAGCCGGTGTTCCATCCTGTAGCTTGCTGGTCATAATCCGGCGGATCCGGGAGGTATGTTCAGACAGTTCCGTCTCCACAGAGCGGACAATCTGACCATTCTGGTAGCTGTACAGCACCGCCATGCCCCGCTCGGTTTCCTCCTCGCCGGGACGCAGAACCATCAGCTCGCTCCCGCCGCCGCTTAAGCTGCAGGGAAGCATCTTCGTGTAGCCGTTCATCAGCAGCAGCTCCGCCCCGCCGTTTCGGAAGGTAAAAACCGCCACGCTGCGCAGCACCTGATTGCTGACCTGGAATCCTACAACCAGCTCCTTGCCGGGCTGGTCATCAAAATCCACATACTCCACCTGCTCAAAGGCCTGACCGTTGAAGCCGATGGTATCCAGCGTCCGGCACTTTCCGCTCTCGTCCTGCTGAAAGATCAGAACCTGAAGGGGCTTTTCCGTGGCGCCCCTGGCAAACACCAGATATTCGTCCACTCCATCGCCGTTCAGATCCGCCATCTGCACCGTCTGCTGGTTCTCCCCGGCCTGGGGCGAGGAAAAGGTCATGCCATACATGGCCGTATCAATGGCCGCCTGCAATTCCTTATATTCCTCCGACCGCTTGGGCAGGGCGTACATTTCCTCCACCGTGCGCATGGCGCAGCCGGTCAGGAGCAGCGTGAAAAGCAGCGATAAAAGAAGCAGTATTCGCTTTTTCACGGCATCAACTCCTCTCAATCGTATATTATATCATACTCTTTTCCGAAAAGGAAGCTACTTTACCACAACATTTCCGTCTCCAAGGACATTTTTCAGTTCCTTCAGCATACTGTCCGCGAGAAGCGCCTTTGTACCCCGGCGGGCGCCGGTATCGGTAAAATAGAGAACAACGCTGCTGTCCCCGGGGAACATGTTGATAATGGCCCGAATTTTGGGATACAGCTTTCCTTCCTCACCCGGCAGGCGCAGGTAAAGCGTACCCTGCCGGGGCATCTGCCGTACAGGCTTGTCTGCCGGTTCGGGCGTTCCGGCCGCAAAATCGGAAATGGGCCGGGCGCGGTTAATGACGATCTGAGGCTCCTTGTCGTCCCGCAGGGAGAGCCTGCCCGTGATCACGACAGCCGCGCCTTCCCGCAGGTAGCCGCCGAACTGGCTGAGCACATTGGAAAAGGCCAGCATTTCCATGGCAGCCGTGTCGTCCTCCACGGTAACGTAGGCCATCATGGAATTATTACGGGTGGTTTTCATTTTCAGGGTCTGGACGATGCCCGCCACGCTGACAATCTGGTCGTCCTCATAGCGGCTTTCCTCGTCCATGAGCGTGCCGATGCGCGCCACATGGGTGTTTTTAAGGCACTCCCGGTAATCATCCATGGGATGGCCGGAAATGTAGATGCCTGTGGTCTCCTTTTCCAGCGCCAGAAGCTCCGCTTTGTTCATTTCGCTGGCAGGCGGGATGGGAATTCTTGCCTCGTCCTCCTCCAGCATCCCGAACAGCCCCAGCTGACCCTCCAGATTCTTCTTTCGGGAGGACGCGATGGCATCCATCATGCTGTCGTAGACCGCCAGAAGCTCGCTGCGGTGGTTGCCAAAGCAGTCCGCCGCGCCGCACTTGATGAAATTTTCCACGGCCCGCTTGTTCAGTTCCCCATCTCCCATCCGCTCGATGAAGTCTTCAAGGGATTTGAAGGGGCCGCCCTCCTCCCGCTTTTTCACCATGCTGCGGATCAGCCCCCGTCCCACGTTCTTCACCGCGCCAAGGCCAAAGCGGATGGCGTCGCCCTCCACAGTGAAGTGGTCTTCGGAATGGTTCAGGTCGGGAGGCAGCACAGGGATCCCCAGCTCCTTGCACTCGGCGATGTAGCCCGCGATTTTTGTGGCGGAATCCAGCACCGAGGTCATCAGCGCCGCCATGTACTGCCGGGGATAGTGGCACTTGAGGTAGGCGGTCTGGTAGGACACAATGGCGTAGCAAACCGCGTGGGCCTTGTTGAAGGCGTAGTTGGCAAAATCCACGATCTCGTCATAGATGGACTGAGCCACCGCCTCGGGAATGCCGTGGCCCACACAGCCGGGGATATTCTGGGCCGGGTCGCCGTAGACGAAGACCTTGCGCTCGGCTTCGATGACCTTCATTTTCTTCTTGGAAATGGCCCGGCGAATATTGTCGGCCTGGCCCATGGTGTAGCCGCCCAGGGAGCGGAAGATCTCAATAACCTGCTCCTGATAGACGATGCAGCCATAGGTGACCTTGAGAATCGGCTCCAGCATGGGCGTCTTGTAGGTGACCTTCCGGGCATCCAGCTTGTTGGCGATAAACCGGGGGATGGAATCCATGGGGCCGGGGCGGTACAGAGCCACAATGGCGGTGATATCTTCAATGGAGCTGGGCTTCATGTTGATACACACGCCGGTCATGCCCGCCGATTCCAGCTGGAACACACCCTGGGTCTTTCCCTCAGCCAGCATGGCAAAGGTGGCCCCGTCGTCATCCGGGATGGTCTTCATGGAGAAACTCGGGTCAATTTTCCGAATTTCCTTCTCCGCGTCGTCGATCACCGTCAGATTTCGCAGACCCAGAAAATCCATTTTGAGAAGGCCCAGCTCCTCGATGGTGGTCATGGTGTACTGGGTGACGATGGTTTCGTCGTTGCAGGAAAGGGGCACATAGCTGCACACCGGCTGGGCGGTGATCACCACACCGGCGGCATGGGTGGAGGAATTCCGGGGCATTCCCTCAAGGCTTCTGGCGGTATCAATGAGGGTTTTCACCCGCGCATCTCCATCGTACATCTCCTTGAGCCTGGGGCTGACCTCCAACGCTTCCTTCAGGGTGATGTGGGGGGTGCCCGGCACCAGCTTGGCAACGATATCCGTTTCCGCGTAGGTAAAGTTCAGCGCCCGGCCCACGTCCCGGATGGCGCCCCGGGCCGCCATGGTGCCGAAGGTGGCGATCTGGGCTACATGGTCGGTGCCATACTTGCGCATAACGTACTCGATGACCTCCGGGCGGCGCTCCTGACAGAAATCCGTGTCGAAATCCGGCATGCTCACCCGTTCCGGGTTCAAAAACCGCTCGAAAATCAGGGAATATTTCATGGGATCCACTTCGGTGATGTGCATACAGTAGGCCGCGATGGAGCCTGCGCCGGAGCCACGCCCCGGGCCGACGGGAATCCCCTGCTCCTTGGCGTAGCGGATGAAGTCCCAGACAATGAGGTAGTAGTTTACATAACCCATGCTGCTGATCACGCCGATCTCATATTCCAATCGGTCAGCATATTCCTTGGGTGCGTCTGGGTAGCGCTCCCGAAAGCCCTGATAGCACAGCTCCCGGAAGTAGCCCTCGTTGGTATACCCTTCCGGCACCGGGAAGGCAGGCAGGTGGTATTCGTGAAAGGTAAATTCCAGATTACACCGCTCGGCAATTTTCGCGGTGTTTTCAAAGGCCTCAGGCAGGCCCGGGAACAATTCCTTTAATTCTTCCTCGCTTTTGACATAAAATTCCTCGGTCTGGAATTTCATGCGGTTCTGGTCGTCCACGGTTTTGCCGGTCTGAATGCACAGCAGAACGTCCTGCATTTTGGCATCCTCACGGCGCAGGTAGTGGGCGTCGTTGGTGACCACCAGCGGCAGACCCGTTTCCCTCGCCAGACGCTGAACCCCCTGATTGACAGGCCGCTGCTCGTCAATGCCGTGATCCTGTAGTTCCAGATAAAAATTGCCGACCCCGAAAATTTCCGACAATCGGAGGGCATATTTTTTTGCCCCTTCGTAGTCCTCCTGCATGAGGTACTGGGGCACCGCCCCGGCAAGGCAGGCGGACAGGGCGATCAGACCCTCGTGGTGCTGCTCCAAAAGCGCCAAATCCACTCTGGGCTTGCCGTAAAAACCGTGGATAAAGGCCTCCGACACCAGATAGCACAGATTTTCGTAGCCTGTCCGATTCTCGCACAGCAGCACCAGATGGTAGGGGTCGTTGTCCAGCCCGTGAACCTTATCCGTCATCCCCCGGCGGGCAACATACACCTCGCAGCCGATGATGGGCTTGACCCCGGCGGCCTTGGCGGCCTTATAAAAATCAATGCAGCCATACATGACGCCGTGGTCGGTAATGGCAACGGCACTCTGGCCCAGCTCCTTCACCCGCTCCATCAGGCCGTCAATGCGGCAAGCCCCGTCCAGGAGGCTATACTCACTATGTAAATGCAGATGCACAAAGCTCATTGCACTGTCTCCTTGGCGAAGGCCGCCAGCTTCTTCATACGACTATTCATGGCGGGCTTGGTGATGGGCGGCTCCATCATAGCCGCCAGCTCGGTCAGGGACGCGGAGGGGTTCTGCTCCCGGGCAAGGGCCGCCTGCTTTAATTTCTCCGGCAGACCCTCCAGAATGCCCTTTTCCCGCAGAGTCCGAATGACGCTCAGCTGCTCCTGCGCCGCTTCCACCACCTTGGAGGTGTTGGCATCGTCACAGTTGCAGCGGCGGTTGACCTTGTTGTTCAGTTCCTTTTCAAGCCGGGCCTCCATGATGCCCATGGCGGCCACCGGCGCCCCCAGACAGGTGAGGAAGTCGGAGATCTGTTCGCTCTGCTTGAGGTAGAGCACCTGCGCCCCGCCGCGAAGCGCCGTCTTGGGGGCGAAGTCCATGACCTCTCGGATGATCGGCTCCGTCTCCCGGGCAACGCTGTGGTGGGTGGTGGCCAGCTCCAGATGGTAGCCCTTGCCGGGATCCGTGACGCTGCCTCCGGCAAGGAAGGCACCCCGAAGGAAGGAGATCTTGCAGCACGCCTCCTCCACCACCGGGTAGTTCACATGCAGCGCCAGGGTATCTCCCGGGGAAAAGCCGAAGGCTTCCATGACTTTTGAAAGCTTCTCTTTCTCCCAGATCTGAAACACCAGCTTGCCGGGAGCGGCAAGGCTGGGGTAGCTGTCAAAATCCAGATCGAAGGCTTTTTTGAAAAGCTTTGGGAGAATGCAGGCAAATTCCCGGCTTTCGGTGATGATTTTGATGCCGTTATCCTGAAAGCTGTTGCAGAACAGCAGAATGCCAAAGCATTCCGCCAACGCGCAGCAATGGCTGTGGGGCAGCTCCCGGCAGATTTCCGTCCGGGCGGCGGAGGAGAAGGAAATGGACATAATAACACCGTCTCTTTCAGTTGACAGTTGATAGTTGACAGTTGACAGTGATGTTGTTTAGAGCGCTTTTCAATCGTCCCGAAGGGACACAATAACTGTCCACTGTCAACTGTTCACTGTCAACTATGTTTACCAAATCCGTATCTCCGGCTCCAATCGGATGCCGGACTGCGCAAAAACCCGATCGGATACGGTTTGCAGCAATTCTTTTACATCTGCCGCAGTGGCACCGCCCAGATTCACGGCAAAGCCCGCGTGCTTTTCGGAAATGCCCGCGTTGCCCACCCGGAAGCCCTTCAGCCCCGCCTGCTCAATGAGCGCCGCGGCGTAGCCGCCTTTCGGGCGCTTGAAGGCCGACCCGGCAGAGGGCAGATCCAGCGGCTGAGAGGCGGAACGTTTGCCGATCAGCTCCTTCATCCGGGCCTTGATGGTCTCCGGCTGGGCAGGGGTCAGGCTGAACTCGGCGCAGATCACAATGTCGGAAGTGGTTTCCAGCACACTGTGGCGGTAGGAAAATTCCATTTCGGCGTTACGCAGCCACCGGGTATTCCCCTGCCGATCCATGACCTCCACCCGGTCGCAGACCTGACAGATTTCGCCGCCGTAGGCCCCGGCGTTCATATAGACACCGCCGCCCACGCTGCCGGGAATGCCGTGGGCAAATTCCAGCCCCGATAAACCCAGATTCGCCGCGAATACCGCCGCCCGGCTCATGGTCACACCGGCCATGACCCGGATGCGGTTGTCAGAAAGCCGTTCCATGCCGTCAAGGCAGTCCTTAAGGCAGATGACCAGCCCGGAGATTCCTTCGTCCGGGGCCAGTACGTTGGTTCCCGCGCCTAAAATAGCGCACTTACAGTCCAATAAAGCGGATACTTTCAGCAATTCCGCCAATTCCCGGACATTCTTTGGAAAAGCCATAACCTCCGCTCCGCCGCCCACGCGGAAGGAGGTGTGCTTTGCCATCGGCTCGTTCATCCGCAGCTCCAACCCATCGAGCAAAGCGGCGATTTTCTTCTGAAATTCCGTCAATTCCGTCATAAACGCCTCCGGGTGTATAATTGGTTACAGTATAGCATATTCCCAGCGATTATGCAATTATGACAAACGTGAAATTTATGTTACAAATCTAGTTTGCCCAGAGGCGGACAAATTGATAGTTTTCAAGTTGACAGTTGATAGTTGACAGTTGACAGTTAAGGAATCCCCTGTGGGGATGGTTTCAAAAATAATTGTGCAATTGTTAGAATGAAGCGAATACACCTCGTTCTGGCACGATCATATTTCCATTTATCCCGAAGGGATACCACAACTGTCAACTATCAACTGTCAACTGAAACAAATTCCATTTTTTCTGCCTGCCACGAACAGAACCCCTGCCGGTTCAGGAAGCCCGCTTCCTTTTCCGACAGGGGTATTCATGTATTTCCGTTTCTCAGCTGACTTCGGCCTCGGTAATGGCCCGGATCAGCTTCTTCTGCTGGGGCGTCTCAAATCGGATGACGCTGTGGATATTGCCGTCCTCGTAAATATCCACCATATCGCCCCAGCCGGTTTCCTCGATGGGGATGGTATGGCCAGTCATCTTCAAATCGACCACCATGGGCAGCACCTTTGCCGCCAGCTTGGTCACGTCCGCAGGCTTCATGGTGGTGGTCACCATAGGCAGCAGGATGTCCAGCCACTCGTTCAGCTCGCTCAGGCTCATGCCCTGGAACCGTTTCAGCAGTGCCTCCACCAGATAGCGCTGGCGGGAAGTTCGCTTGATATCGCTGTCTGAGTCGCCCTCAGCCTTCCGCATCCGGGCATAGGACAGAGCCTCCATGCCCTGAAGCACCTGAACACCAGGCTCGATATGCCGCTTGACATACAGGGTGTCCTTGTTGAGGTAATCCGCCTCGGCCTGAGTCAGCTCCAGCTCCACGCCGTTGAGATAGTCGATCATCTTAATGAAGCCATCAAAATCGATCTCAATATTGTAATCCACCTCAACGCCGAAGTTTTCCCGCAGCGTGGCATTGGTCAACGCCATGGCATCCACGACACCACCGGGATAACCATAGCCCAGATTGTAGACCGTGGTGAATTTGATTCGGCCATAGTCGTGGGGCTTTCCGGCTGTATCAACATAGTGCGGCGGTCTGACAAACGAGTCCCGCAGCACGGAGAACACGGTGATCTCCCGCGTATAGGTGTTCAGGGAAATCAGCATGGTGGTATCCGCCATGTGGTGCTCCTCACCGGCACGGGCCGCCTGACCCACCACCAGAATGTTGACGATATCATCGGCAGTCATGGGCGGAATTGTGGTCTCCACCGTGGTTGCCTCCACCGTCTCCGCATCGGTCTGCTCGGGATCGGTCTCCGGGGGACGGGTATACTCATCCGTGGCCTCCGTGTAGACGTAGGTATCCTCCGGCAGCTCAATGACATTCATCTTGCCGAACTTGTTCTGGATGAAAAAGTACACCGACGCGGCCGCAATGAGGATCAGTGCCAGCAGCACCGCCAGCACGATCAGAAAAATCTTCAGCCCTTTGCCGCCTTTCTTCCCCTGCTTGCCAGAGTTTTTCGGCTGCTTCTGCTGTTCAAAACGTCCATGATAGCTCATGTATAACCTCCTGATGGACAAAGCTCTCTTTCGATCTTCAGTCGTTCAGCGGCTATTGTATCACGGCGCATTTCAGATTACAAGACTTTTTTCACCTGTTTTTTATGGAAATCTCCTCAATTTCCCTCCGCTTCGGTGATTGCCCGGATCAGCTGCTTCTGCTGGGAGGATACAAAAAGCATGACGCTGTGCAGATTGCCGTCGCCATAGATATCGTACATCTCCCCCCAGCCGGTCTTGCCGACGGGTATGGTCTCGCCCTGCATTTTCAGGTTCCTGACCATGGGCAGAATCTTCGCCGCCAGCTTCGTAACGTCCGAAGGGGTCATGGTGGTGGTCACCATGGGCAGCAGTTCGTCAATCCAGCCGTTCAGTTCACTCAGGGACATATAACGGAATTTTTCCAGCAGGGATGCCACCAGCTTGCGCTGGCGGGCCGTGCGCTTAATGTCAGATTCTCCGTCTCCGGCAGCCTTGCGCATCCGGGCGTAGGACAGGGCTTCCATGCCCTGCAGCACCTGCACCCCCGGCTCAATGGTGCGCTGGACGTACAGGGTATCCTTATTCAAATAGTTCGCCTCGGCCTCCGTCAGCTCCAGCTCCACGCCGTTGAGATAGTCGATCATGCGGATAAAGCCGTCAAAGCTGACCTCCACATTGTAGTCCACCTCGATGCCGAAGTTGTCCTTCAGGCAGATATTGGTCATCTCCATGGCTCCGGCGGTGCCGTTCTGCTGGTAGCCAAGGGCGTAGCACATGGTAAACTTGTTCTTGCCGCCCTTCAGCCCTTTATAGGCCGGCAGGTTCACAAGGGAATCCCGTAGGATGGAAAAGACCGTCACTTCTTCGGTGTAGGTGTTGATGGACACCAGCATGGTGGTATCGGCCATTTTCCCGGACTCACCATCCCGGGCGGCCTGTCCCACCACCAGAATATTGACAATATCCTCCGCGGACATGGGCGGTCTGGTGGTTTCCAACGTGGTTTCAGCGGTGGTTTCCTCCGTCTGCACCGGCTGCGTCTCCGGCGGGCGGGTAAATTCCCCCGTGGCCTGCGTATAGGCATAGGTATCCTCCGGCAGGGTGACGATATTCATTTTACTGAATTTATTCTGGATGAACCAGTACACCACGCCCAAACCGGCAAGGATCAGCACCAGCAGCACAGCCAGAACGATCAGAAGAACCTTCGTTCCATTTCCGGCTTTTTCCCGGCTCCTTCTGTTTTCGGGCTGTTTCCGCTGCGCAAAGCGTCCGTGATACCCCATATTCGGCCTCCTGTCTGTTTTTTAGACCATTGTATCACGCACGGCAGGATCGTTCAAGTATGTTAAGGTTTTTTCAGGGTGTATCCGTATGGAAAATTGGAATTTGGCGGCGAGTCGCCGCAGACAATGCGGGCCGCAGGGCGGCCAGCCAATGCGTTATGGACGCTGGGTGGTCATCCTACATCCTTTGGGCCCCTCGACCACAGCCGTTTTGAGAAAACGGAATTTGGCGCTTTCTTGCCTCCCTCTTTGAGGGAGGTGGCAAAAATCTTTGATTTTTGACGGAGGGAGTGTCCTGCCAGTGAAACAGCACCCCCTCAGTCACGGCTTGCGCCGTGCCAGCTCCCCCAAAGGGGGAGCCAAGGCCTCGCCAAATTTCAATTTGCCTGCCAAACTATTTTGCCCGCTTTTTCCGATTCCAGATCCCGCAGCACACCAGCCCTCCGCCGGACAGAAGCATGCCCAGCGCCGCCAGATAGATTGTCACATCCCCGGTACAGGGCGGCTCATCTGTAATGGGGAACACCGCCGGCGCAAACCGCCGCGTCCACTGGCCATCTGCGGGCACCTCCGCCAGGAAGGCCCGGAAGGGATAGAATCCGTCCATCCGCTGGGTCTGCACCAGCAGGTACAGCCCTTCCTCGATGCCGGAAAACACCACCCGCCCGTCCACATCCAAAAGCAGTTCCTGCCCGCTGCCTGCCAGCTCCCTGAGCCAGTAGGCCAGATTACTGGAAGCTGCATCCTCAGAACGGACGATCCCGCCGCCATAGCGATCCAGCAGCCGGTAGCCGCCCTCGGTGGGAACTCCCACCAGATACATGCTCACCGCGCCGTTGGTCACAGGCAGCTCCCCGGCGTCCAGCTTGACCTCCACAGAGCCTTTCATTTCCGACGCCCCGGCGCCTACACTCAGCAATACCACAGCCGCCAGCACCAGCAGCGCCATCATTCCCCGTCTCAATGCCCTCTCCCCTTTCGTATGGATACCGCCAGTATAGCGAATAGGGCCGGGCGAAAAAAAGCGGAACGCATACGCGTCCCGAACAATGATTTGACATTTTTCGACATTCTTGTTAGAATGGGGCTAACCCCTGTGGGGCCGGAAAGAGCATTGCCATAAGAGATTAAGGTGTGATTGCCACCGGCAATCAGGTATTTCTGATTCGCTGCGCGACGCACCGCGGAATAGGCGGTTGGCTACATCTCCGAAAGGAGGTGGAAACCATGCCCATTACACTTACGTTACATATTGGTAGATTTACCATTACGATTTGTGTAAAAAGCAGAAACCGCCACTCGGCCAAGTGACGGTTTCTAAGACTTCTTAGCTAACGTTACAAGAGCCAACCGCTTATCGGCTGTGCTCTTTTCATGTTTATTATACCACAGACCGCGGAAAAGTCAACAGCGCAATGGCATGTTTACTCCACCACCGGCACGGCCTTGACTTCCATGACGGTCTTCTGATAGGCGGCGATGCCCTTTGCCAGCACGTCCATGGCCCGCTCCAGATCCTGCTGCTTGAGAACGTAGGCAATCCGCACCTCATTGATGCCCTTACCGGGGGTCTCATAGAATGGCGCGCCGGGGGCGAACATGACGGTGTCACCGTTGTCGCTGAACTCCTCCAGGAGCCACCGCTGGAACTTGTCCGCGTTGTCCACGGGCAGGCTCGCCATCAGGTAGAAGGCACCCATTGGCTCCTCCACCACCACGCCGGGAATCTGCCGCAGCTTGCGGATGACGGTATCCCTGCGCTTGTGGTACTCGGCCTTGCAGGCACGGAAGAAGCTGGAATCCACACTGTAAAGAGCCGCCGCGCCCACCTGATCCACCGTAGCCACGGACAGTCGGGACTGGCAGAACTTCAGCAGCGCCGCCTGCAGCTGCTTGTTGCGGGTGACCACACAGCCCACCCGGGCGCCGCAGGCGGAGAACCGCTTGGAAACGGAGTCCACAATGACAAGATTCTCGTCAATGTCCCGAAACCGGGCCATGGTGGGCACGCCGAACTTACCGTCGTAGCAGAACTCCCGGTACACCTCGTCGCAGATCAGGAACAGGTTGTGCCTCTTGGCGATGTCGGCGATCATCCGCATTTCCTCATTGCTCAGCACCACGCCGGTGGGGTTGCCGGGGTTGGTGATGAGGATGGCCCGGGTGTTGGGGGTGATCAGGCTCTCGATACGGTCCCGGTCAGCGTAGCGGTAGCCCTCCCAGGGATTGGTGGGCAGGGCACGGATGACACCACCGGCGGCGTGGACGAAGGTGGTGTAGTTGGGGTAGTAAGGCTCGGGGATGATGACCTCGGTGTAAGGATCCAGAATGGACAGGCAGGTGAAAAGCAGGGCCTCGCTGCCGCCGGTGGTCACTAAGATATCGTTGTCCTCCAGCGGTACGCCCAGGGTGCCGTAATACTTCTTGATGGCCTCGATCAGGCAGGGCCGTCCGGGAGACGCCTCGTAGGCAAGGGTCTGATCGGCGAACTCGTGAACCGCCTCATAGAAGGCCTTGGGGGTGGGCAGGTCGGGCTGACCGATGTTCAGATGGTAAATCTTCTTTCCGTCCTTCTTCGCCTGCACGGCAAGGGGATGGAATTTCCGCATGGGGGACGGCTCGCAACGATTGGCGTTAATGGAAATCTGCATGTTTCTTACCTCCACCGGCTGCTGCCAAAGGCGCCGGATTTTTATATTCTTTCGTAATGCGGCAAAGCTCACGGGTGAGCGCCGCAAGGCAGATCAGATTGGGAATGGCCATCAGGCCGTTGGCAAGCTCGGAAAAAAACCAGACCATTTCCGTGTTCAGCACCGCGCCCAGTACAACAGCCGCCAACTGGACAGCGGCAAAGCCCTTCCAGCCCCCAAACAGGAACTGGGCGCACCGGGCGCCGTACAGCCCCCAGCCAAGAACGGTCGCAACGGCGAACAGCAGCAGTACGGCCGCCAGAAATACGGAGGCACCCGCCCCATAGACCCGGGAAAAGGCGGCGGTGGTCAGCTCTCCGCCCACATCCGTGCCATAGGGAATCGGCACGCCGGAAACGAGAATCACCAGTGCCGTCAGGGTGCAGATGACGATGGTGTCCAAAAACACCTCCACCATGCCCATGAGCCCCTGCTCGGCAGGCGCCGCCTCGGCGCAGGCGTGGGCAATGGACGCGGTGCCCATCCCGGCCTCGTTGGTGAATACCCCCCGGCGGCAGCCCACGCACAGGGCATGAAACGCGGAGCCAAGGATTCCCCCGGTAATAGCTCGGGGACAGAAGGCTCCCTGCAGGATCAGGCAAAAGGCAGCAGGAATCCGTCCGTGAAACACCAGCAGGACGCCGATGCACAGGAGGATATAGGCCCCCGACGCAACGGGCACCAGCATTTCCGCCGCCGCGCCGATACGCTTCGCCCCGCCAAACAGGAGAAATCCCGTCAGCACTGCCAGCGCAAGGCCCATCGCGAGATTGCCTGTCACCCGCGGCGCACCGCCAAAGCGGACAACCGCCGCGTTCACGCAGGTCACCACCGCGTTGACCTGCGCGGCATTGCCCACACCGAAGGCCGCCAGGATGCCGAAGACGCAGTAGGCCTTCGCCAGCGGTCGGAACCTCTCCCCCAGTCCACGGGTCATGGTATACATGGGGCCGCCGGCATAGCCGTCGTTGGTCTTCACCCGGTAGCGTACCGCCAGCGCGGCTTCCGAATACTTGGTAGCCATGCCGAAAAAGGCGCAGACCCACATCCAAAAAATTGCTCCCGGCCCGCCAAGGCAGATGGCTCCGGCCACACCCACCAGATTCCCGGTGCCTACAGTGGCCGCCAGTGCGGTGCAAAGGGCCTGAAAGGAGGATACGCCTTTGCCAGGCCGCCCCAGGAACATCCGCCGGAAGAACAGGCCCATGGCCCGGGGGAACAGTCCCACCTGGGGAAAGCCCAGCCGAACGGACAGATACAGTCCCACCCCCAGAATCAGCACCACAGTGGGCAGGCCCAGAATGACGTCCTGTATGTACAAACGTACTTGAAACATAGTTTCCCCCCTACTTTATCACTACTTTACAAATTCTGCAACAAAAATTTTTCACTTTCGACAAAAAAGCAGCCCCCCAAAATGAGGAAGCTGCTTTTGTGAAAGATGATTCACTTAAAATAGAGCCTGCGGAAAACGAGTTGACAGTTGATAGTTGACAGTGAAGGAGTCCCTGCCGGACTATATTTCATAAGCGACTTGTCCTGGCTTCGACCATAACCGTCAACTGTCCACTGTCAATTGTCAACTGAATTTCATTCCCACGTTGCCCAGATTTCGGGGCAATACCCCACGGTGGCCTGCTTGCCGTTACGCACCACTGGGGTCTTCATGAGGGTGGGATCGTCAAAGACCTTGTCCTCCTTGGCGGTTTTGTCCTCCATGTACTTCATCAGGGTCACCTCGGGAGACTTGCTGTCCCAGTCGATGAGATTGTCGATGCCCCCCACCGCCCGAAGGACGGAGTCAAATTCCCTGCCGGACATGCCGTACTTTTTCAGGTCGATGGACTGAAAGGAAATCCGGCGTTCCTTGAAATACCGCTCCGCTTTTTTCGTGTCAAAGCACTTGTTTTTTCCAAAAATCTGGATATTCAATACACTACCTCCTCAAGGCACAGCCCCTGGGCCGGGGCAAGAAAGCCCGCCTGCTCCCGTTTCGCCCCAAATAGGGCCGGGATAGATTCAGGGCTTCTGACGCCTCTGCCCACCTCGATCAGGGTGCCGGTCAGAATCCGCACCATATTATAAAGGAATCCGTTTCCTGTAAATCGGATTTGTATTTCCTGCCCCTGCCGGGAAATATCGATGGCGTACAGCTCCCGCACTGTGGACTTTTTCATTTTTGCGTTGCCGCAGAAGGCGGAAAAATCGTGCTGACCCAGAAGCAAGTCCGCCGCCTGCTTCATGGCCTCCACATCCAACGGCTCCGGCATCACCGCAACGAACCGCCGTTCAAAGACGCAGGGCGCGTCGCTGTTCCAGATGCGGTAGCAGTAGGTTTTCTCCCTGGCGTTCAGCCGGGCGTGGAACCGGGGCGATGCTTCCTTACAGGAATATATGCCGATATCCTCCGGCAGATACCGCCGCAGATTTTGAAGGATTTCTTCCGGGGGCATGGCGCTGTCGCAGTGAAAATTCGCCACCTGCCCCTTCGCGTGAACCCCCGCGTCGGTGCGTCCGCTGCCGGAAAGTTCGATGGGTTCCCCTAAGATTCGGCTCAGGGCCGTCTCCAGCTTACCCTGAATGGTGTCGTTCCTGCCGGGCAGCCGCTGCCAGCCCCGGTACCGGGTGCCGTCATAGCAGATTTCAAGCCGCAGATTCCGCATAGCTTTCCAGTTCCTCTCTGGCTTCCCGTTCGCTGTCCGCGGAGAACAGGAAATTGCCCTGATAATCGTACACCTGAATGTGTCCCTGAACGTTGCGCATTTTATACATAGCCATCAACCCTTCTTTTTGGTTTCTGGCCCAATAATACAGTGTTAAAAGTCCAATAAAATGGACGTTATAAAAAAGTTTGGAGTTTGAAGTGTGGAGTGTGGAGTTGTGGTATCGCCTTCGGCGATGATTTCATTCATCCGCGAAGCGGATACCTTCTCTTCAATCTTCACTCTCCACTTTTCACACTCTTCGCAATCCACTGGGCAACGTCCTCATAGATTTCTTTCTTATTGATTTCATTGAGAATTTCATGGCGGCACAGGGGGTAGATGCGGGTAGAGACATCGGTCATGCCCGCTCTTTGGAACGCTTCCGCCGCCTTGCGCACGCCCTTGCCGTAATTGCCCACGGGGTCATCGCCGCCGGCAATGAAGAATACCGGCAGGTCTTTGCGCATGGCGGCAAGGCTTTCGGGCTTTTCAATGAAGGAAATTCCCTTCATCAGCTCCCGCAGCAGTCCGGCAGAGGCAGTAAAGCCGCACATGGGGTGGGCAATGTAAGCATCCACCTGCTTTGCGTCCCGGGTCAGCCAGTCGAATTCCGTTCTGGGGTGCTCCACCCGCTTGTTGTAGCTGCCGAACACCAGCTTCTGCAAGAATTCGCTGGGGTTTTCCTCCCCGTTTTTCTTGCAGACCTGCTCGATGAGGGCAATCACCGGCGGGAGCAGTCCGGCGGGCTGCCAGCCTGTGCCGCAGATAATGGCGGCGGAAATGCCGCTGTCCGGGTATTTGCACAGAATCGTCCGGGCCATAAAAGAGCCCATGGAATGTCCGAACAGAATATACGGAAGCTCGGGATAGGCCTCCTGCGTACCACGGAGCAGGGTCATGGTGTCCTCCACGGCGGTAAACCAGCCCCCGTGGAAATAACCCTGCACGCCGCCGCCGTTCACCGACTGACCGTGGCCCATGTGATCCTCGGCCACCACCGCGATGCCCTGCCTGTTCAGAAAATTCGCAAAATCCTCGTAGCGCTCAATATATTCCGCAATGCCGTGGACGAGCTGCACCACAGCCTTTGCTTCGCCCTCGGGAATCCAGCGGCAGCCGTGGATTTTCCCTGCTCCTTTGGAATCGTACCAGAAATCCTCCCGCATTTCGTTCATCACCTCATAGTCCGTATTCTGTATGGCCTTCCCCACCCGGGACCCACTGGCCCCGCAGGTCGTACCGATACCAGTAAATGTCTGGTTTCTCACCACCTGTATTATCGCCTATGATAGCGGAAAAATCAACCTGGAATACAGAATTATTCTGTGTGCATGTCAGTTTTGCTTAACTGCTTGTCCTCCTGAGCATAGCGTCAGCGATTTCAGATTCCATGACTGCCAGTGGCAGTCATACCTCAGAAAAATGCGCAGCGTAGTCGAAGGATCCGCGCACTTTCCCTCAGTGTTCATGAATTGTTAACATTTCCAGCCGCTCCGTATGGTACTATTTTACCATCTGTGCTGAAATACACAATTACACTGTTTTGTGCGATGCTGACCAAAGCAGCTGCCGCGTTGTGGCAGTGTCTTCGGGGATGAATGAGCGATTGATTCGGGTATCTCCACTCCCCGCCTCTGACTCCACACGCAATTTACGGAAAGGAACGAACCCATGTCGAAAATCAAGATTTCTACAGATTCCACCTCTGATATTCCCGCTTCCTTCCGGGAGGCGCTGAACATCAGCGTCCTGCCGCTGACCATTCTGCACGAAGGCAAGGAGTACCGGGACGGCGTGGACATTACCCCCACGGAATTCTACAGAATTCTGGACGAGGCCGCCGTGCTGCCCGTGTCCTCTCAGGTTCGGGCCACGGAGTATCTGAGTCTGTACCAGAAGGTTTGGGAAGAGGGTTACACCGACCTGATCCATGTGTCCATCAACGGCAAAGGCTCCGGCACCTATCAGGCCGCCGTTATGAGCCGGGATATGTTCCTTGAGGAGCACCCCGGCTGCAATCTGTTCATTCACATCATCGATTCCAAAACCTACAGCATGGCCTACGGCATGGCTGTGGTGGAAGCGGCCCAGATGGCGCAAAACGGCGCTTCTGTTGAGGAAATCAAGGCCCACATTGCCGACTGGGTAGAGAATACCCGGCCCATGTTCGTGCCGCTGAACTTAAAATGCGTCAAGAAGTCCGGGCGCATCTCCCCTGCCGCGGCTTTCGTAGGCGACGCTATCGGCCTGAAGCCTCTGATTACCTTTGAGGATGGCGATGCCAAAATTCTTTCCAAGGTGCGGGGCGAAAGCAAGGCCATCGCAGCTCTCGTGGACATCTGCAAAAAGGAGCGCCGCCCCGGCACCAGCTACAGTCTCGTCTACGGAAAGAACATTCCCGCTTTCGAGGCGCTGAAAAAAGCCTGCGCCGATTTTGACCAGCCCCCCATGGCGGAGTACAACGTGGGCTGCATCATCGGCATCAACACCGGCCCGGATATGATCGGCATTCTGTACAGAAGATAACAAAACCTGCCGCTGACCTATGTCAGCGGCGGTTTTTTGCGGGGATGCCCCCACGGGCAATGCGGGCCGCAGGCGGCCTGCCAATGCGTTACGAACGCTGGCAATCGTCCAACATCCTCTGGGGCCCTCGACAGGGACTGCCCAGCTAAATTGTGCTTTAATTGACAATTGACAGTTGACAGTTGACAGTTGACAATTAAGGAGTCCCTGCGGGACAAAATAAAAAATGTCATATATGGCGGGATTCTTCGGAAAACCCCCGGGTATTTCATGACTGTAGTTTATTTTAATCATCCCGAAGGGATACCACAATTGTCAATTGTTCATTGTCAATTGTCAATTAAATTCACCTTTATTCGATCTTCCCCGGCGGCGATCCCTCAGCTCCACACTTCAAGCTCCGCACTCCAAACTTTCAACTCTCCCCTTGCTATTTCCCGGCTTTATGGTATACTGTTTTCCAATATTCTAAGCAGTGAGGATTCCTATGGACGACATTACACTGATTGACCTTGCCAGCGATTTGGGCTATGAGCTGGCCATGAGCGGCGCGGAGACCTTCCGGGTGGAGGAAAGCGTCAGCCGGGTGCTGTCCGCCTACGCTCTGGATGCCGAGGTCTTTGCCATTCCCAACTATCTCATCGTCACGGTGCTGACCAAAAAGGGCCTGCCCATCACCCGGATGCGCCGCATCGGCAGCCACGGAAACGATCTGGACAGCGTAGAACGCTTAAGCGCCCTGTGCCGCTCTTTCTGCCGGAACACGCCGCCTCCCCAGGAGGCCCAGCGGCAGCTGAATGATACGCTGACAAACCGCCGGGCCTACTGTCCTGCCGTCATGGCTCTGGGCAATTTTCTGGGGGCTTTTGGCTTCTGCCTGTTCTTTGGCGGCAGCGCTCTGGATGCCCTGTGCGCCGGTGTCTGCGGTCTGCTGATCGGGCTTGTAACCGGGATTCTTGGCAGCCGCCGGGTCAGCCAGTTCTTCATCACCATTGCCGCCGCCTTTTTTATGGCGCTGCTGGCCTATGGGCTGGGCGCTGCCGGTATCTGCCATCGGGCTGACGCCGCCATCATCGGCGCGCTGATGATCCTGGTGCCGGGGCTGCTGTTCACCAACGCCATGCGGGACATTATCTACGGCGACACCAATTCCGGCCTCAACCGGGTGGTGCAGGTGTTTCTGGTGGCAGCAGCCATCGCGCTGGGCACGGCGGGAGCATGGAACCTGTCAAGCCTTTGCTGGGGTATGCCGGTATCGGATGCCGCGGTTTCCTACTCCGTCGGCACTCAGTGTCTCTTTGCAGCCCTTGGCTGCGTCGGTTTTTCCATCCTGTTCAACATCCACGGCCCCGGCACCGTCCTGTGCACCATCGGAGGTGCCCTCGCGTGGCTGGTCTACTGCATCGCGGGGGAATTGGGCTGCAGCGACATCGTATGCTATTTCTGGTCGGCGCTGTTTGCCTCGGTTTATTCGGAAACCTTGGCCCGGCTGCGCAAGTATCCGGCAATTTCCTATCTTGTAGTGTCCATTTTTCCCCTGATTCCCGGTGCGGGCGTGTACTATACCATGAATTACGCCGTTCTGGGCCAGATGGAACTGTTTGCCCAGCAGGGTATGCACACCGCCGCCATCGCGGGCATCATGGCCGTGGGCATTCTGTTAGGCTCCACTGTGTTCCGCATTTACTCCGACTGGAAGCTGAAGAAATTGTTTGAATAAAATGGTGCCGTCTCATGACAATTCTGAGACGGCATCTTTCTCGGTTACAATGGGTTATGGCATGGGAAGCTGCGTTCCATCGCGCAGCTGCACATAGTCCACCTCTGCCAGATCAATGGGGCAGTCCAGAGAAAGCCCGGCACTGCCGCTGGGGTCAAAACTTGTTGGCATAATGGAAACGGTAGTGCCATCTTTCAACACAACCTTAGAAAGCGCCAGAACAGCCATTGTGCGTATATCTGATGGGTCGGTTGGGTCAAATGCTGCATCCAGACCCATAGTACGCAGTTTGAGGGATGTAAGGTTCAGGCTGACGCCATTGGCGCAGATTTCAACGGGCTGTGAAAGCAACTCAACTGTTTCCTCATTCAAATGGTCGAAAATAATCTCAAAATTCCATTCTCCCTCTGCCACCACAACCGCTGGTTCTCCACTATCGTTTTCGGTCAGATCCGTCAGGTGTAAAATGTATGGTATTCCCACTTCAAAAGTAGGCGCGGACGGATCGTGGGACTGGTCAAGCCGGATGAGAATAGAAATCGTATTTCCGACCGGGTCATCGTATACCCAGGACCCGCCTCCATATGGGCTGTGCTCTTTTGGGGAGTTTCCTTTTCTGTAAAACGATTCCTCCGTGTATTGATGGTCATCTGACGTCCATCTGGGATTAAAATAAATCCATTCCTTTGTGAAAGGTCTGGAACCTTCCAGCCGGAGTTTGATATAAGCGGTTCTTGGTTCCGCAATCGCAGATTCCACTGTTACCGTATATCCGTTCACGGTAACACTTTGCCCAATCTCCTTTGTGTTCTGGGCGATATAGTCTGTCTGTCCCTGGGTGAGGGGCTGCCCTTTTCGCTGAGCAAAATAGGACTGGAACCATTCTGTCCCGGACAGTACCACATATCCGCATCCTACCAGCAGGAGCAATGCCGCAATCACCGCCGCAATCAGCAGAGGACGGCGAAGGGATTTATGCCCCTGCGAGGAAGCGATGGTGTCGTTTTCCGCTTCATCGTAGTATTTTGGGCTGATACTGCCCAGCGCGATAAACAAGTCTTTCCCGGTCATACGGTAATCCCCTCCTTCTCAAGGCAGGTGTGCAGCTTCTGCCGGCTGCGGTGGAGCTGGGTTTTGACCTTGCTTTCGCTGATGCTGTACCGCTGGGCAATCTCCGCCACGGAATCCACATACAGATACCGGCGCAGGAAAATCAGGCGGCTTTCCTTACTGAGGCTTTCCAGAAAACGCTCCAGAATTCGCCGCAGCTCCCGGCGGTCAATTTCCGATTCCTGCCGTCTGTCCGGGATACAGCTTTCCATCTCCTGGGTCAGCGCCACCACCTCAGCGTTTCGCTTTGCCGCCATGCGCCAATCCAGCCTGTTCAGGGACTGGTTGCGGCAGATGGATGCCAAAAAGGCATAAAAGTAAGTTGGCTGTTTGGGAGGAATCGATTTCCAAGTTTCCATGTAGGTATCACTCACGCTTTCTTCCGCGTCCTCACGGTTATTCAAAATGCGGTTGGACAGGCTGTAGAGCCTGCCGCCGTAAGCAGAATCGGTCTCCTTGACCGCCTGCTCATTCCGCTCCCAGAACAAAGCGATGATCTTTGCGTCTTCCACACAGAACCACTCCTTTCTTTTTTGTTCCTCACCCTGATAGTAAGAATCCAATGCGAAAAGGTTACACCTATCATAACATTTTTTGCAAAAAAGAAAAGAGCCTGCTTTCCATGATGCGGAAAGCAGGCTCAGTTGGAAATCAGTTGTCATGCAAAGGAATGTAATAGAACGTCTGAATGGTGGGCTTCCCATTGGCATCCAGTTCCCAGTCCTTGTGGAACATCAGAGATTCCACCTGGCTGATATCCAGAATGGCATCATATATATCGGACTCTGTAAAGTAGATCATGTTCTCCTGATCCTCAAAGCCGGAGGTGCTGGCTCCGCAGATGTGCTCACTGCCGTCCTTCATGCGGACTCCGCAGACTGCCTGAGGAAGCTCCACCAGTTCGTCCCAGCCCTCCCAGAAGTCTCTCACCTGATACCGGGCGCGGATAGTCTTCTGCCCGAT
>JALFUW010000065.1 GCA_022786995.1 Clostridiales bacterium | reverse complement strand
CGACAAGGTCGGCTACTACGCCATCGAGTGCTGGGGCGGCGCCACCTTCGACGTGTGCCTGCGCTACCTGAACGAGGATCCCTGGGAGCGTCTGCGCAACATCCGCAAGCTCATGCCCAACACCAAGCTGCAGATGCTGCTTCGCGGCCAGAACCTGCTGGGCTACAAGCATTACCATGATGACGTGGTGGAGAAGTTCGTGGAGCTGTCCGTGAAGAACGGCATCGACATTCTGCGTATCTTCGACGCGCTGAACGATTTCCGCAACATCCGCACCGCTCTGGAGGCTACCAAGAAGTACGCCACCGCCAACACCGTGGCTTCCGGCTGCATCTCCTACACCCAGAGCCCCGTACACACCCCCGCCAAGTACGCCGAAATGTGCAAAGAGCTCCAGAGCATGGGCTTTGACACCATCTGCCTGAAGGACATGGCAGGCACCATGAGCCCCAAGGAAGCCGAGGATCTGTTCAAGGGCATCAAGGACGCGGGCGTGACCCTGCCCCTGATCCTGCACACCCACTGCACCACCGGCATGGCTTACATGACCGTGATGAAGGCTGTGGAAGCCGGTGTGGACATCATCGACACCGCCACCTCCTGCTTCTCCAACGGTACCTCTCAGCCCGCCACCGAGTCCCTGTACTACGCTCTGTCCGAGCTGGGCATCGAAACCGGTCTGGACGAGAAGGTGATCAACGAGGTCAACGACTTCTTCAAGCCCGTGAAGCAGAAGTACATCGACAACAGGACCCTGAACCCCAAGTCCATGGGCACCGACGCCCAGGCGCTGGTGTACAAGGTTCCCGGCGGTATGCTCTCCAACATGATCGCCAACCTGACCGATATGCACGCCATGGATAAGTTCGATGCCGCTCTGGCGGAGATCCCCTCCGTCCGGAAGGATATGGGCTATCCTCCCCTGGTCACCCCCCTGAGCCAGATGGTGGGCAACCAGGCCGTTACCAATGTGCTGGTGGGCGAGCGCTACAAGAACATCTCCAAGGAAGTAAAGGCTTACTTCAAGGGCGAGTACGGCATTGCCCCCGCTCCCGTGGACGCCGACCTGGAGAAGCGCATTCTCAGCGAGGCCGGTATGGAAGCTCCCATGGACTGCCGTGTGGAAGACAGCAAGCGTACCGGTGAGGAGTTCGCAAACGCCAAGGCCGCACTGGGCGATCTGGCCGAAACCGAAGAGGATGTGATGAGCTACATCTGCTTCCCCGCTCAGGCCGAGAAGTTCCTGGAAGGCCGCAGAGCAAAGGAAGAGAACAAGGTTACCTATACCATTACCGAAGCGTAAGGAGGAACCCTTACTATGATGCTTACTTCTGATATTTCTATCGGCGAGGCCGGCGTTTACGCCCTGCTGGGCTACGCTGTGGTGTTCTTCGGCCTGATCCTGCTGATGTGCGTCATCATCGTCATGGGCAACATCTTCATCGCCAAGGACAAGAAGCGGGCGGAACTGAATGCCGCCGCCAAGGCCACCATCGCTTCCGTCCCCGTCGCCGCCCCTGCCGCCGCTCCCGCCGCCACAGCTCCCGGCTCCGCCGGCAAGCTGAAGCTCTATGATGTAGAGCCCAAGACTGCCGCCATGCTCATGGCCATCGTGGCCGATAAGATGGGCAAGCCCCTGAACGAGCTGCGCTTCATTTCCATCAAGGAGGTCAAATAATCATGAAATACAAAGTGACCCTGAACGGCCGCACCTACGAGGTGGAGGTCGAAGCTGGCAAGGCCATGCTGCTGGACGAGTATGAGGCCATTGCCCCCGCTGCTCCCGCAGCGGCACCTGCCCCTGTGGCTGCCGCCCCCGCCGCTGCACCCGCTCCCGCTGCTGCCCCTGCCGCTGCCGCCCCCGTGGCCGGTGAGGCTGTCTGCGCTCCCATGCCCGGCAACATTCTGAAGGTCAACGTTACCGCCGGTCAGGCTGTCAAGGAAGGCGAGCTGCTGGTGGTTCTGGAAGCCATGAAGATGGAGAACGAGATCTTCGCGCCCAAGGCCGGCACCGTCGCTCAGGTTCTGGTTTCCAAGGGCTCCACCGTTGACACCGGCGCTACTCTGGTCGTCCTCAACTAAGGAGGATAGCCATGATCAATGTTGGTGAAATTCTGTTAAATCTTTGGCAGGGTTCCGGCTTCAATGCCATTTTCTCCGGTTTCACCACCGGCGGCTGGCAGAACCTGGTGATGCTAATCATCGCCTGCGTGCTGCTGTACCTGGGCATTGTGAAGAAGTTCGAGCCTCTGCTGCTGGTGGGCATCGCCTTCGGCTGCCTGCTTTCTAACCTGCCCCTGGGCGGCCTGTACCACCAGGAGCTGTGGACGAACTTCATGGACGAGACCAGCGAGTTCTACCACAGCTACGGCGAGATCATGCGCCACGGCGGTCTGCTGGATATCTTCTACATCGGCGTGAAAACCAGCCTGTACCCCTGCCTGATCTTCATGGGCGTGGGCGCTATGACCGACTTCGGCCCCCTGCTGTCCAATCCCAAGAGCCTGCTGCTGGGCGCTGCTGCCCAGATGGGCGTGTTCGTTGCCTTCTTCGGCGGCATCTGCCTGGGCTTTACCGGCTCCGAGGCTGCCTCCATCGGCATCATCGGCGGTGCCGACGGCCCCACCGCCATCTTCCTGACCAGCCAGCTGGCTCCCCATCTGCTGGGTGCCATCGCTGTGGCAGCTTATTCCTACATGGCCCTGATTCCTCTGATTCAGCCCCCCATTATGAATCTGCTGACCAACGCCGAGGATCGGAAGATCAAGATGGTTCAGACCCGCGTGGTGTCCAAGACCGAGAAGATCATCTTCCCCATCATGGTCGTCATCTTCGTGGCTCTGCTGCTGCCTGACACCGCGCCTCTGATCGGCTGCCTGATGCTGGGTAACCTGTTCAAGGAGACCGGCGTCACCGACCGCCTCAGCGACACCGTGCAGAACGCCCTCATGAACATCGTCACCATTCTGCTGTCCACCGCTGTGGGCGCTACCATGGTGGGCTCCACCTTCCTGACTGCCAACACCCTGAAGATCGTTGTTCTGGGCGTTGTGGCCTTCGGTATCTCCACCGCCGGCGGCCTGCTGGGCGGCAACGTGATGTGCAAGTTCACCGGCAAGAAGGTCAACCCCCTGATCGGCTCCGCCGGTGTGTCCGCGGTGCCTATGGCAGCCCGTGTTTCCAACGTTCAGGGCCAGAAGGCCAACCCCTCCAACTTCCTGCTGATGCACGCCATGGGCCCCAACGTGGCCGGTGTCATCGGCTCTGCCATCGCCGCAGGCTTCCTGCTAAGCGTCTTTGGTTGATTGCCAATCCCCTCGTCGCAAGACGAGGGGATTATGCACTTTTCAGCCACAGCGCGGCAGGAAGACTGCACCAGCAGGCTTCCTGCTAAGCGTCTTTGGTTGATTGCCAATCCCCTCGTCGCAAGACGAGGGGATTATGCACTTTTCAACCACAGCGTGGCGGGAAGACTGCACCCGCAGGCTTCCTGCTGAGCGTCTTTGGCTAATGGCGGCAGTGCCGCCAGCCAGTGCGTGCGCAAGCTGGTGTGTCGTCGTTACACCATTGGGCGTGCTCGGTATCGTTACTGCGAAGGTTTTTGAAGTCGAAACCCATGTCCGCAGTGCCGCCAGCCAGTGCGTGCGCAAGCTGGTGTGTGATCGATACACCATTGGGCGCGCTCGGTATCGTTACCATGTAGCGAAAATTTCCACTTATAGAAAAGGCCCGGAAGCCATTTGGCTTCCGGGCTGTTTTTTGTTGTGTTATTTCCAAAGACCGTCGGGGTACTTGCCCTCGTCGGTCATGGCCTTCAGAGCGGCGACCACCACGGGCTTGTCCGCGGCGTAGGTCACGCCGAACCAGCGGTCGGGAGAGGTCAGCACCTTTACGGTAGCCTTGCCTTCCTTAATGAGCTGGGACACGGGCAGGGGCAGGAAATACTCGCACTTCAGGGGGTTATTGGGGATGGCGTCCTTCAGGAACGCGCCGAACCGGGCGTCGATTTCATCCAGGAAGCCGGGCATGAAGCCCCACATATTCATGGACACGGTGGTGTCGGCGGGCAGGTCGGTGTATTCACCGTTTTCCTGATAGCGGATACCGCCTTCGTAGGTCTCGATGCTGGTGCGCTCGATGACCTCCGTCAGATAGCCCTTGTCATCGGTCTGACACACACCCCGGGCCACGCTGCCGTTTTCGGTGACGGTCTTGCCCAGCTCATAGCCAACCATGCAGTAGCCGTTGGGCTCCGTGGAGGCGGACAGGGCGTCAAAGATCACCTGGAAAGCGGCCTTGCCGTAGTAGTCATCGGCGTTGATGACGGCAAAGGGCGCGCCGTCGATCTGCTCTCTGGCGCAGAGAACCGCGTGGGAGGTGCCCCAGGGCTTGGTGCGTCCCTCGGGGATGGTGATACCGGCGGGCAGCTTATCCAGCTCCTGGTAGGCGTAGCGGATCTCCACGGGGGCTTTTTCCAGTCGCTTGCCCACAGTCTCCATGAAATCCTTCCTGATGGCTTCCTTGATAATAATGACCACGGTTTCAAAACCGGCCTGATGGGCGTCATAAATGGAGTAGTCCAGAATCGCTTCCCCCTGAGAACCAACAGGGTCGATCTGCTTCAGACCACCGTAACGGCTGCCCATACCTGCGGCCATGACAACGAGAACAGGTTTTTTAGCCATAAAAGCATTCTCCTTTGCGTCTTAATGCAGTTTCATTATACGCGCAGGCGGCATGGAAAGCAAGAGGGCACAAAGAAATAAATAAAATTTCCTTTACGATGATTTCGATGGCAGAGGTGAAACATAGCCGGTGCCGCCGATGGTCACCGGGATGCCGCGAATACGCTACCATCCGCGCAGACCCCCTCGTTGACCAGCTCGGCAATTTGGCAGAGGATGTAATTCTTACCGCCGTCCAAATGCTGTCGAACACTCGCCATGGTGCACACCGCCCGCATGGCACGGGTTCTGGCATTGTCGATGATCTCTGCGATTTCATCGAACTGATTACCCATGAATGTCAAATCCTGATGCATACCTGTCCCTCCTTCAGCATTTCCCGGAGGGTTTCTCTGAGTCGCTTTTCGACCATCTATTCCAGACAATAAGAAAGACTTAAGGAAGCTCTGAACAAATCGGCAAGTGTTGGCGGCGAGAGATTTTGGCTCAGCCGAAGGTTCTTAAATTGGAGGAATCCTTGGTGTATTTCCCAATTTAAGAACCGCACGGATGGGACAAAAGATCCGCCGAAGCCCGCAGCTCCCACCTAAGCGGTGTTGCCTTAAGAATTGTCAGCATCGACATTCCTGTTTTCCTGTGCTATGATGTAAAAAAGGAAAGAAGGTGTCTGCTATGCAGAAGATACTCCTTTTGGAAGATGACATCACCCTGGGCAGCGGTATTCGTCTGGCGCTGCAAAGCCCGTCCGTACAGATTACCCTGTGCCGCACACTGGCGCAGGCACGGGCTGCGGTTGCGGAGAACAGCTATGACCTGCTGATTCTGGATGTGAACCTGCCCGACGGCAGCGGTTTGCAGCTTCTGGCACAGGTTCGGAAAACCAGCCATGTGCCCGTGATTTTGCTGACTGCTAACGATCTGGAAATGGATGTGGTCACGGGCTTGGAAGCCGGAGCGGATGATTACATCACAAAGCCCTTTTCTCTGGCAATTCTCCGGGCAAGGGTGAACGCCCAGCTGCGCCGGGGAATGTCCACAAAAACATCCTGTATGGAGATTGACAGGTTCCAGTTTGACTTTGACCGAATGGAGTTCCGCAAAGCTGGTCAGGCCATAGAGCTGAGCAAAACAGAGCAGAAACTACTGCGGATTCTGGTGGAAAACCGGGGGCAAACCCTGCCCCGTGGGGTGCTGGTGGACAGAATTTGGACAGGCGGCGCAGAATTCGTGGACGAAAATGCCCTGTCCGTCACCGTCAAGCGGCTGCGGGATAAACTGGAAGATACGCCTTCCAGCCCCCAATATTTGAAAACGGTATACGGCATCGGGTATACCTGGGCGGTGAAGTGATATGACTTACGCAATCATAGCAGTTTCCATTTTGCTCGGGGTTGGAATCGCGTTCTGGCATCGCCGCCGCACCCGGCGGATTCTGGAAAACCTGAGCAGGATACTGGACATCGCCATGCAGGGAGATTTCACCGAGGACAGCTTTGACGAGAGCCTGCTCTCCGCATTGGAAAGCAAGCTGGCCCACTACCTCGCGGCTTCCACGGTGTCCGCCAGAAATGTCCAGGCGGAAAAGGACAAGCTGAAAGCCCTCATCGGAGACATCTCCCACCAGACCAAAACCCCCATTGCCAACATTCTGCTCTACACCCAGCTTCTGTCGGAACAGCCGGGAAATACTGCCTGTCTGGATGCATTGGAGAGGCAAACAAAGAAACTCCAAAGCCTGATTGAAGCACTGGTAAAAACCTCCCGGCTGGAATCCGGGGTAATTGCGCTCCACCCCGTACCCGGAAAGCTGCTGCCCATGTTGGAATCCGCAGTCTCCCAGCTTGCGCCGAAAGCAGCGGCAAAGGGTATTCCGATCGTCCTTGAAGCTACGGATGCCGATGCGGTCTTTGACCCGAAATGGACGGAGGAAGCCATCTATAACCTGCTGGACAACGCCGTGAAGTACTCCAGCGCCGGTGGAGCGGTTCGGGTGACGGTGACGGCTTACCAGATGTTCTCCGCCATCCATGTCAGCGACACCGGGCCGGGAATTGCCGAGGAGGAACAGCCCCGGGTGTTCCAGCGGTTTTATCGTGGCGCGGAACACGCAGAGGAAGAAGGCGTGGGAATCGGACTGTATCTGGTGCGGCAGATTGCGGAGGGTCAGGGCGGCTATGTAAAGGTCAGCTCTCAGCCGGGGACGGGCAGCACCTTTTCCCTGTATCTGCCCCGAAAGTAACAAGCGCATTTCAGTATGAAACTATAGAAGAAGATTGTTGCGAGGTGAACAAATACCTTCGTAGGGGCGGCCATTGGCCGCCCGAATTGGGATGTCTTGTACAGAAGGCGGCGGGCGGCCAATGTGTATAGGGTAGTAACATAGGTAACAGGTAGAGAAGAGACATAGGTAACAGTTTTTGCTAAAATAAAGGCATCCGACAAGCGAAGGAAGTGGGTCAGATGTCATGGGAGACAAAGACTGTTATGGAA
>JALFUW010000032.1 GCA_022786995.1 Clostridiales bacterium | reverse complement strand
AGAAGCATCGGCCCACCGTCCGCCGGAAGTACCAGGAGGTGATAGGCTGTGCCGTTGTCTTTTTTCCAATTTTCGTCATAGGACCAGTCCCAGGTTCGTCCGTCATAGCTGCCGCCGTAGAGCTCCGCCGCACGGGTGAAGTCCCCGCGGACGCTCTTCAGCTCCTCCGCTGCGTTCTGGGCCTCCAGCACAGCGCGGTTCACTGCCTCTTTCCGGCGGGAGGCGCGGTCGGAAAAGATGAATACCTGAAGGCACAATGCCGCCGCCAAAGCAAATACCAGCACCATCATCAGTTGTTCCATCAGAGCCAGGGGTGCTTTGTTCCTCATTCCGGCGTCCCCCTCTCGCAGCGGAGGGTCAGCACCAGCCGGGTAGTCTCCCCAGTCCCGTCCGTCATCTCCGCAATGATCTCGTGGCCGGTAGGACCGGGAGAAATTTTGAGGTCACAGGTCTCAATGATCTGTTCCCCATCTCCGGGTTCCATCTCTGCATCGGCGGCACAGAACAGTTCCCGGATATAGCCGTCGTGATAATAGATGCGGGTAAGATAGGTCTCCCCATCGATCTTCTCCGCCAGCACCAGGGCGTCCCGTCCGCCGAAGTCCTCCACGGACACATCATTCCAAGTATCTGCCTGCCGTACCTTCTCGGCGATATATTGGGCGGCGGTACGGCGGTCATAGCTGACCCGGTCCCGCTCCGTCAATCGCCGATATGCTCCCGCCCCCGTCAGCAGAACGGAAAGGACGCAGACGGCAAATACACAGAATAACAGCAGGACAAACACACCGTCCATATGATGTTTTCTCTCCTGTCTCATGGTCATCCCTGCTTCTCAATCACCGTGATGTCCGGCATCAGATTGGATGCGAAGACATCGTAATATACGGCAAACCGGTCCTTGTCGATCTGAATGCCGTAGTGTTCCTCCAGATAAGAAATATCCGGCGGGTAGATTCCTTCCGCGGCATAGCAGGCCACTGCCGCCCGGCGGAGCGTATCTTCCAACTGCCGCTGTGACTCCTGCTCCCGGCCTGTCTGCAGCTCAGAGACCGCCGTAAAAAGGCACAGCACCGCCGCCAGGATCACCAGCGGCGCCAGTATCGCCTGCAATGCCCGGCCGATCCCCGGCCTCTTCTGTTTTCCCATAGATTCACCCAATAGCCGCCATGATGTGCATCAGCGGCAGCATCACAGACAGCAGGATCACACCCACCAGTGCCGAAGTGACGATGACCAGCGCCGGCTCCACATAGCCCACCCGGGCCTGCAGCTCATCCTCCGCTTCCTGGGATATGCGGCGGGCCAGCTCCTCCATCACCGTGTCGCCGTTGCCGCTCCGCAGGCCCAAAGCCAGCATCCGGCAGGCAGCGGGCGGCAGGATCTCCGACTGGCGCAGGGCATCAGCCAGGCTTTCGCCCTTTTCCAGTCGATCCCGGCAGTCCTCATAGCGCGTTCGGGCCGCCGGCGCTCCCTGCTGCAAAGAGGCAGCCAGCGTCAGTGCCTCCTCCACAGGCAAGCCGCTGCTCAGTCCCATGGACAGCGCCTGGGCAAATCGCGCCGTATGCAGGGCCCGGGAAACACCCCGGTCGCCCATCCGGCGGCTCCAGGCGGCCAGGGCCCATTCCCGGAAGCCTCCGCTGGCAGCGAACGCCGCCAGGAAGCCCACCACAAGGGCCAGCAGCACGCAGAGCGTGGGCATCCCCCGGTCCAGGGCACGGCCCAGGGCCAGCAAACCGCCCGCCACGCCGGTCAGGCAGCCGCCAAGGGAGGCATATACCTCATTGAACACCGGCAGCACCCGTACCAGCAGCACCACGATCACCACCAGCATCATCAGCAGCAGGATGGCAGGGTACAACAGTGCGCTGCGGAGCTGATGCTCCAGCCGACTCCGATCCTCGTAATACCGGGCCAGAGACTGCAGCGCCTCCTCTGTACGACCGGAGCGCTCACCTACATCCACTAGTCCTGTCACATAGTCCGGAAACCTGCCGGAACGCCGCATAGCCTCGGCCAGAGGCGTTCCCTGGTCCAGACAGTCTGCCATATCCGTCAAAAACGACCGGGTTTCATCGTCCCGGGTCTCCTCCGCCAGCAGGCAAAGTCCCTCGCCCACGCCGACGCCGGCGTGGAGCATCAAGGAAAGCTCCAAGCAGAAAAAGGAGATCTCTTCATTAGATAATTTTTTCATACGCATATCCTTCCGTTTTTTCTCCCATGCCAAAAAGAGCCTGCATCCATGCAGGCCCTTTTCGTTTCACACCGCTGCCGGACACGTTTTCCGCAGGTAACGCCGTGTCCTCAATAAATGTACTTGACGGTGTAGTTTTTTCCGTCTCCGATATACGCCATGATTTTCGCGCTCTGTTTTCCCGTGGACGCGAAAGTCGGATCCATGCGCTGCCAGCTCGTACCGTCGAAATAAATAGCGCCATCGATCCAACCGGTCTCTTCCGACCAGACGTTGATCCAGGCGTGGTACGCCGTGCCGGCATAGCCGACCACCAGCTTGCAGGGTACTCCCTGGCTGCGGAGCATCCCCGTCATCAGGGAGGCATAGTCAAAGCAGATTCCCTTTTTCTCTGCCAGAACCGTGTCCAGCACCGGCAGATAGCCGCTCTGGACCGTCGCCGCCTTCTGGCGGTCATAAGTCAGGTTCGTCACCACATAATCATAGACCACCTTCACCATTTCCAGCGGCTCCGTCCGGTCCTTGGTCAGTTCCTGTGCCTTGGCTACCGTGTTGACGGCGCAGCCGTAATCCACATACTGGTTGGGACGCAGGAAGGGTGCGAATTCATCCTTCAAAGTAGCCTTGAAATTGGCAGACAGCACTGTGGAATACTTGGTGTCGGCAATATTTTTATAAACCGTCACCTGATACGCGCCATTCCCATCGGAGAGTGGGAACGTCTCCCACTTTCCGGCGGTCACATTGTAGGTATAGGTCGTCGTGGGCCCCTTTACCTGGGCTTTCAGCCGCTTGGTGGAAGACGCGGTGTATTTCACCATCACATATCCGTCCGTGATGTTAGAATAATCGATGAGCGCCTCGCTGTTCTTCCGCACCGCCGTACCGGAGGCCACCGGCTGCAGCAGGCTGTCCAGCGCTGCGGGAGATTCCGCCAACGCCACCGCTTCATCCTCCAGTTCCGCCTCCGTCAGCTCCACGCCATCCACATAGCCGCTGTCTTCCTCGGCTTTCATGCCGCCGCAGCCTGTCAAAAGCGCCAGTGTCAGCAGCAGCGGAAAAAGCCGTCTGCATGATCTGAACATATAAGCTCCTTTCCCCATAAGGTCAGGCAAATTTATCCGTATGTACTATATCATTTTTTGTCGAAAGATGGAAGTATTTTTCAAGATTCTATTCATTTTTATTTTCGCCCTGTAACCATTTCGTTTTCTCCGTTGATTTTCATGCACATATGTGATAAAGTGGTTGTGTATGAATATCGGCGAACGCCTGTTTGTCGGACTCAGCCGTTTCCAATATCTTTTAAGGGAGGTGCGGCATATGGCTTTTTCCGAACTGCATGTGCAGATGCTGGGGCGTTTTTCACTCAGGATTGGGGACCGCGAACTAAATGACAGTGACAACCGTTCCAGGAAAGTCTGGCTCCTGCTGGCCTATATGATTTACTGCCGCAATCGTCCCATCTCTCAGGATGAGTTGGTCGGTCTGCTTTGGAAGGACGAGGAGGGGAGCACCAACCCCGCCAATGCGCTGAAGACCATGTTCCACCGTGTCCGCTCCATGCTGAATCAGATCAATGAATCCGCCGGGCGCACGCTGATTCTGAACAAGGGCGGAAATTACGCTTGGAATTGCAGCATTCCTTTCACCTTTGACGCAGAGGATTTTGATACCCTGGTCAAGGTCGCAGCCGCAGCACCGGATCCCTCCATCCGCCTGGAAAAGCAACTAGAGGCTCTGGAACTGTATGAGGGTGACTTCCTGCCCAAGCTGTCCACGGAACCTTGGGTTGTCCCCCTTTCCGCCTATTTCCACAATGTCTATCTCCAGACCATTCTGGATGTACTTCCCATGCTGGAAGCGCAGTCCCGCACTGCGGAGCTGGTCACGCTCTGCCGCAGAGCTGTGGAGATAGAGCCGTACAACGAACTGCTGTATCAATACTTGATGCGGGGCCTGATCGCACAGGGTAACCAGCGTGGCGCCATCATCGTATACGAGGACATGAGCAACCTCCTGTTCTCCAACTTCGGCATCATGCCCTCTGACGAAACCAAAGCTGTATACCGGGAGGCCGTGCAAACCATCAACGAGCGTGCTATCTCTCTGGGGACACTGCGGGAGCAGTTGAAAGAACCGGGAACCGCAAGCGGTGCCCTGTTCTGCGACTATGATTTCTTCAAGATCATCTATCACGCGGAAGCCCGTGCTGTGGCCCGCAACGGTGACGCAGTCCACATCGGCCTGCTGTCCCTTACCGATGAAAGCGGCGAGGAACTTCCCAAACGCAGTTTGGAACGCTGCATGGAAAACATGCGGAACCTGATTTGTCTCAATCTGCGGAAAGGCGATATCGCCTCCCAGTGCAGCATCTCCCAGTTCATTCTGATGCTGCCCCAGGCCAACTACGAAAATAGTTGTATGGTCTGCGAACGGGTTATACGTGCGTACTGCCGCCAGTATCCCCACTCTCCAGCCACTCTGCATTACTCCGTGCAGCCGCTGGAGCCCAATGCGTAGAGCAACCCATTGTTTCAATAAAAACCGCCTGGCCATTTGAACCGCACCCCGTCAAGTAGACAAAGAAGAAAATAATGGAAACACAGCGCTGCGGCGCTGTGGCAACCGCGGATTCTCGTTAGCAGTAATAGCTGCCAACCAGAATCTGCGGTTTTGTTTATGCCGCTAAATACTGCTTATGTTTTTCAAAAGGCGTGAGGACACCCAGGCCACGCTGTAGCCGTCCGGTATTGTAGTAAGCAATATAATCCTCAATCATCTTCACTAATTCTTCACGGCTGGTAAAACGTCTGCCATAGTACCGTTCTCGCTTCAGGATGCCCCAGAAGCCCTCCATAGGACCATTGTCAATGCACTTGCCAACGCGGGACATACTCTGGGTCATGCCTGCTCGTTCCAGCTTTGCGTGGAAAACCCGGTTTGTATACTGGAACCCTCTGTCGCTGTGGAACAGCGGATGGGCGTCAGGGTTCTCTGCCACAGCCTTGTCAAAGGTTTCAAAAACCAGTGCGTTATCGTTCCTGTCACGAATGACGAAGGACACGATACGTCGGTCAAAGAGATCCAGTATCGCGCTGAGATAGAGCTTATGGACCTCAAGGCCAACATAGTATTTGAATTCCGTCACATCAGTCAGCCACTTTGCATTCGGCCTATCCGCATAGAACTCCCGCTTCAAAACATTCTCTGCCAGATACTGCGGCTCCGAAGCTTGCCGTGTACAACCATGGCTGCTGTACTTGATGGTGGATTTAATTCCCTTGGCACGGCAGATCCGCAGGACACGCTTGTCATTCACCGGTATTTCGTAAAAATGCTCCAGTTCATCCCGTATACGACGGTATCCCTCTTCTGGCTTTTGGCTATGAATTTCCTCTACCAGTTCTGCAATATGTTCATTCTCCGTTGTCCGTTGGCTCTTGTGGCCTGACTTCCACTTGTAATATGCCGCCCTGGATACATGAAGGATCCGGCACTCTGCGTCAATGGGATAGTGAGATTCCTCGTGGCAATCTCGAATCGCTCGGTACTGTCGTTCCTGTCTTACTTGTCCCAGCGATCCCTCCTCTCCAACTCCTTCACTTTTTTTAGAAGGTCTCGCTCCATCTTCAACATATAGTTTTCGTGCTCCAGCTGAGCGATTCGGGCTTTCAACTCTTCCTCTGCTGTCCGGGGAGACTGCTGGGCAGTGCGCTGACCACGCCGATCCTCCAAACCGGCTTCGCCCAGCTCGCTGAATCTCTTCACCCATGTGTAAACCTGATGATAGCTGACAGCGTATTTCTGTGCGGTCTCTCCGTAGTTCTTCCCGTTTTCCAGGCATTCCTTAGCTATCTTCAGCCGCTCTTTCTGGTTTGTTTTTCGTGATTTCGTCATGCGACTACCTCCGCTTTGAACCTTAAAGTCTTCATGACGATTATACACCTTGATCCAGTTCCTGAGCTGTGTTTCTGAACGAATCTGATATTTTTCACAGATATTCTGTAAGCTCCCTTTTCCGGCCAGATACTCTTCCGCGGCTCGACGTTTCAGCTCTGCTGAATATGCTCGGTTATGTTCTGACGGAAGGAATGCGCTCGGTCCCTCTGACTTATACCGGTTGATCCACCGAATAATTGTTTTATGGGTTACTCCTGCTTGCCGTCCCGCTTCGCATATGCCCATCTTACCAGATAGACATGTCTCTGCTATTCTTATCTTTTCTTCTGCACTATGATTACTTCGTCTGGACATGACAACTCCCCCTATTGAAGACTTTTCTAATTCCTTGTCTTCCATAGGGGGAGCATATCA
>JALFUW010000003.1 GCA_022786995.1 Clostridiales bacterium | reverse complement strand
TATGATATGAGCAAATTGTCAGATAAAGCGGCATTTTCCAAAGAATTAACCGATCTGGAAGCCCTGTACCGGGACACCGTAGGGGTGGAAATGCCAAAGTTCTACCGCCCGCCGCAGGGGATTTACAGCGAGGAAAACCTGAAAATGGCCCAGGAGCTGGGCTACAAAACGGTATTCTGGAGCCTTGCCTATGTGGACTGGAAAAACGATTCCCAGCCCACGAAGGAGGAAGCCTTCGCAAAGCTGCTGCCCCGCACGCACAACGGCGCGGTGGTGCTGCTGCACTCCACCTCCAAAACCAACGCGGAAATTTTGAACGAGCTGATTGGGAAATGGAAGGCCGAGGGGTATCGCTTCGGCACGCTGGAGGAGCTGTTTAGAAGCGCATCGTAGGGGCGGGTCACCGACCCGCCCGTCCGCGAAGCGGCAAAGCCGAAGGGAGGGTCATTGACCCTCCCCTGCTTTTTATCTCCTTAAATCCGTTTCAGCGGCGTGGAATCGTCCTGAGCCAGCAGAAGGTCGGTAATGATATCGTTGCTGACCAGGTAGCCCTTGGGGGTCAGCACCCAGCGGCCGGTGTCGGTCTGGGTGGCGTGGAACAGACGGCGGTGCTTTTCCAGCACGTCCTCCAGCGGCCCGAAGGGCAGCAGGAAGGTCTTCTCGTACTCCTGCCGCTCAATGCCCAGACTGGTGCGCAGGCGAAGCATCAGGTACTCCCCTGCCCGCTCCCGCATGGGAATCTCCTGCAGGTCTTCCATAATGTCGCCACCGTCCCGGATGCCGGAGATATAGGCCTGCAAATCCCGTTTCAGGGTGTACCGCTTTCCGGCAAAATCCGAGCTGGCCCCGGGGCCGAAGCCCAGATACTCCCCGCCGGTCCAATACTTCATATTGTGCCTAGACATAAGGCCCTTGCGGCAGAAATTGGAAATTTCATACTGCCGGAAGCTGCGGCCCCGCAGGGTCTCCACCGCGGCAAGATACATATCCGCCTGAGTATCGTCGTCCGGCAGGTTCAGGGCGTCCTTCACCTGGGCGAAGGGGGTGCCGTCCTCAATTTTCAGGGCGTAGCAGCTGATGTGCTCAGGATTTAACCGCAGCACATTGTCCAGCGTCGCCGTCCAGTCCAGCACGTCCTGTCCCGGCAGACCGTACATAAGGTCAACGCTGATGTTGCGGAAGCCCGCCTTGCGGATGCGCTGGTAGGCTGCCACCGCCTGGGCGTAGGTGTGGGGCCGGCCCAGCTTTTTCAGCATCTCGTCATCGTCGGACTGGATGCCGAGACTCACCCGGTTGAAGCCCTCGGCCCGGAGCCGGTGGAGCAGCTTGTCGGAGACGGAGTCGGGATTGCACTCAAAGGTAATTTCCGCGTTGTTGTCCACATCGAAATTCCGGCGGATGGCGGTCATGATGACGGCAAGGCCGTCGGCGCCGAAGAAGCTGGGGGTGCCGCCGCCAAAGTAGACGGTGTCCACCTTATAGCCGGGGGCCAGCTCGCCGGCCTCCTTGATGTGGTCGCACACCGCGTCCAGATACCCATCAAACAGGGTGTCCTCCTTGGTGGCCAGGGAATAGAAGTCGCAGTACTGGCACTTGCTGCGGCAGAAGGGAACGTGAACGTAGATGCCCAGAGGGGTCTTGTCCGGGCGCTTGATTAGAATTGGCATGGAGCAACCTCCGATAGTGGTATAATTGACAATTGACAGTTGACAATTGACAATTATGTGATTTCTGAATTTTCCGGGAATTTCGTGGAGCGAATGATTGCTGTCTGTAGTTTTTCCAGTTCTTTGCAGTCAGCAATCACAGATAAATACTCTATTTCTGTAAGATAACCCGTTGCACACAGCAGGCGAAGCCAGTAATTTGTCTCCACTGCCTCTTTCAATGCAATCGAAAGCTTTGCAATAAAATCCGGGCGGCTCTGCGCCTGCTGAGACTCTGCCACGTTTGCGCCAATGCTGGTTCCTGAACGTAACAGCTGCTTGGTAAGCGTAAATTCTCTCTTTGTATCCTGAATATGCTTGCACAGCTTAACGATACGAATCGCAAACTGAAAGCTTTTTATTTCGATGGCGTTATCCATGATGCACACGTCTGATCCTAATTGTCAACTGTCAATTGTCAATTGACATTCAGTCTTCATCCAGCTTGAGGACGGCCATAAACGCTTCGCTGGGGACGGCGACGGTGCCGAAGGTGCGCATCCGCTTCTTGCCCTCCTTCTGCTTTTCCAGCAGCTTCTTCTTCCGGGTGATATCGCCGCCATAGCACTTGGCCAGCACGTCCTTGCGCAGGGCCTTGATGGTCTCCCGGGCGATAATCTTACCGCCGATGGCCGCCTGAATGGGAATTTCAAACTGGGCGCGGGGGATGTTGTCCTTCAGCTTTTCGCAGATTTTTCTTGCTCTGGGGTAGGCGTTGTCGGCAAAGAGGATGAAGCTCAGGGCGTCCACAATGTCGCCGTTGAGGAGAATGTCCAGCTTGACCAGACGGCTGGGCCGGTAGCCGATCAGCTCGTAGTCCAGGCTGCCGTAGCCCCGGGTGCGGGATTTCAGGGCGTCGAAGAAATCGTAGATGATCTCGTTCAGGGGCATTTCGTAGTGCAGCTCCACCCGGTTGGCGTCCAGATACACCATGTCCTTGAATTCGCCCCGGCGCTGCTGACATAGCTCCATGATGTTGCCCACATATTCCTGAGGAGCAATCAGATTGACCTTGGCGAAGGGCTCCTCCGCCAGCTGAATGTCGGCGGGGTCGGGGTAATCCAGAGGCGTGTAGACCATCATGGTCTCACCGTTGGTTTTTGTCACCCGGTAGACCACGTTGGGAGCGGTGGTAATCAAATCCAGGTTGTATTCCCGCTCCAGGCGCTCCTGAATGATCTCCATGTGCAGCAGTCCCAGAAAGCCGCAGCGGAAGCCGAAGCCCAGGGCGATGGAGCTTTCCAGCTCGTAGGACATGGAGGCGTCGTTTAATTTGAGCTTTTCCAGCGCGTCCCGCAGGTCCTGATACTTGGCGCCGTCGGCGGGATACACGCCGGAGAACACCATGGGCTGCACCTGCCGGTAGCCGGGCAGGGCTTCCGCGGCGGGGTTTTCGACGGTGGTGATGGTGTCGCCCACCTGGGTATCGGCCACGGTCTTGATGGAGGCGGTGATGTAGCCAACCTCGCCCGCGCCCAGGGCTTCTTTCGGCACCAGCCCGGTGGGGCTCATATTGCCCACTTCCACCACTTTGTAAACCGCCCCGGTGGCCATCATTTTAATGTCCATCCCGGCCCTCACCGTGCCCTGCTTGATGCGGGTGTAGACGATGACGCCCCGGTAGGAATCGTACTGGCTGTCGAAAATCAGGGCCTGCAAGGGTGCTTCCCGGTCGCCGGTGGGGGCGGGTACATCCCGGACGATCATTTCCAGCACGGAGTGAATGTTGATGCCGTTTTTCGCGGAGATTTCCGGGGCATCCTCGGCGGGGATGCCGATGATATCCTCGATCTCCGTCTTGACCTCGGCAGGCCGGGCAGAGGGCAGGTCTATCTTGTTGACCACCGGCAGCACCTCCAGCCCCGCGTCGATGGCAAGGTAGGTGTTGGCAAGGGTCTGAGCCTCCACGCCCTGAGAAGCGTCCACCACCAGCACCGCGCCCTCGCAGGCCGCAAGGGAGCGGGAGACCTCGTAGTTAAAGTCCACATGGCCCGGGGTGTCGATGAGGTTCAGGCTGTAGACTGCCCCATCGTCGGCGGTGTAGTTGAGGGTGACGGCGGTGGCCTTGATGGTAATGCCCCGCTCCCTTTCCAGCTCCATGGAGTCCAGCATCTGCTCGGCACGGATGCGCTGGTCGATGGCGTCGCACTGCTCCAGCAGACGGTCAGCCAGAGTGGACTTGCCGTGGTCAATGTGGGCGATGATGGAAAAATTGCGGATTTTTGATAAATCGGTCATTGGGTACACCTCATGGTTTCGTTGTGCAGGGCACACTATGTCATTTTCTCCATTATAACGAATGATTACCAAAAAGTAAATTGTATGTTGCATTTTTGAAATAATTGCCAATTTCTAACATTTATAAGTGTTTATAAAGGGTTATATCTCTACATTTTGACAAAATCATAATTTCTGTGAATCTCGGAAATTACACATACCCGCATAAGTCTACATATCTCTATGAACTGATACCATAAAAGTGTGTAAAAAGTGTGTATCGGCTCAGCCTGTCTTTTGGGGTGGGAACTGCAATACCTTCTTCATGGATTCCGCCGCAACCGCATAACTGCTGTGGGCATATACGCCCATCGTGACGGCGGGGTTAGAATGTCCCATTACATATTGCAGGGATTTTACATCCATTCCGTGATTCGCCATGTTTGTGCAAAAGCTATGCCGCAGAGAGTGCGGGGTAAAATGGGGAAGCTGTTCTTTATGCGTCCTGTTGTATTTATCCTGTGCAGATTTTAGATGCCCCTCAATATGCCAAGCGGTTTCCGGGTTTCCGTTTCTGTCAAGCAGAAGAAAGCCAGAAACACCGTCGATCATTACTTCTGTTTTTGGCGGCTTCCGATTTTTCACAAGATTGCTGAGACTTGCATATGCTTCACTCGACATAGGAATATAGCGTGTGCCGCAGTCTGTCTTCGTCTTCTCAATATGCAGCGTCCCTCCATTGTGCCGGGTAAGCTGTTTGTTTACGCTGATTCTGCCTTCTTCAAAATCCAAGTCGGATAAGGTAATGCCACACAATTCCGATACCCGAAGCCCTGTATAACACAGCACCACAAATTCATCGTAGTGCTTTTTATAGCAGTTATCCGTTCTGACAAATTCCAAAAAAATCTGTTGCTGTTCCGACGTTAGGGCAATGCGCTTTTGCGTATCATTCTCAATCACTCCCGCCAAGGAAAATCCAAACGGGTTCTTACGAATAATGTCCTCGTCCACCGCCATTTGGAAAGCAGGCTTCAGAACGCAGTTGATATTTGAGATGTAGTTGAAGCGTCTCCCGTCATTCTGCAACTTGATGTAAAAGAGCTTTGCATCGGACACCCGTATGGTGTTTATTTTTCTGGAAGAAAAAGCTTCTTTTTTCATCAGGTTGTAAGCTGTTCGGTAGGCTTCCTTTGTGTGATATCTCAGCCGCTGTTTCAGAGCAAGATAGCGTTCCAGTAATTCAAGAACTGTTATATTCCCCTCACTGTATTTAATGCCATCATCAACATCTTTCTGAATTGGCTTTTCCTTCTCCCGCAGTTCTTCCAAAGTTGGAGCGTAAGCATAGTGCCATTTGCCGTCTAACTGTTTATATCGGTATTGATAGCTTCCGTCCTTGCTCTGGCTCTCGCCAGTCTTAAGAATCCGGCCTTTATTGTCTTTGCGCTTCTGTGCCATATGTCCTCCTTTTCCTACAAAAGCGCCTGATATGGTAAACCAATTATACCACAGAGCAAGCGCATTTCATAGTCACCGCTGAAAATTAAATTGAAAATGCCTGTTCCAGATATGTGTCAAGCACCCTCCGCTTAATCATTCTTTTGTTTCCAACGAACAGGACGTACGGACAGTTTTCTGCGTCTGTCAATTCTCTTAACTTGTTTATCCCAATGCCGAAATACTGGGCTGCTTCCTTAAGGGTAAGCATAGATTTCTCCCACACCGGGACTGATCTTTCTTCATCTCTCAGATAATTCCTCTCCTTCTTTTCGCTCGATTTTTCCGTAACCACCGCCACATGGACGATTGAAATATATCATTTAACAAATTCAGCGGCACCTCAAATTGGTGGTTACGGTGTTATAATACGATAATTTTCTAATAATACATAACTATTTTGCTCGAAAATATGGACTGTGTTTGAATATTATTGGAGAAAATGAAACTTCTCCAGTAAAAACAACGCAATGACATCGGCTGAATAAAACCGCACTTTGATAATTATTTTCTGCGTGTCCGTTATGAACCGACATAGCTAACTACATTTTCTTAGAGCATTCTTAAAATCTGCCGTACGAAAACATCGATAGCCATGGGGTTTTGCGTGTTCCTCCATACCCAGAAACATTCCGGCGATTCCTGATATTTTTGTAGGATTCTGTCTTTGCCGTTGCTCCACTCCTGCAACTCAGAAAGTATTGTGTCCATATCGGGGGGTGGTTCTGTGTTGCACCTTGGCTTTGCTGATTGTTTCGGTGTTGGCTCTTGCCGAAACCGCCCGTCACGATAAAACAGATTGATTTGTAGATTTCCAATCTTTCCGTTCACTCCAAAGACAGTTTCTTGAAAATCTAAGTAATCCTCAACACAATTACAGACCAAATATCTGTGCTCGCCGTTTTTGCTCCATTCGATTAGGATTCGGTAATCATTACCTGACCGCCACACAATCGGCAGCATTTCAAAGGCACCAGATATGCGACTTGCGTAGTTGCTCATTTTTTGGTTAAAATCATCGTCCATAAACAACAGATTCTCTTTGCAGTCATTCCAGCTTTGGGCGTTCAAATGGGCACAATGCTTTCCTGTGCCAACCTCGTTTTCAAGAGATGGAATATTGTGGATAAAGCGTGTAACAGCACCGCTTTTGTAGTTGGCATACCTTCCAAAATAGGAATGGTACAAGAGAATAAACCGGGATAGATTTTTGATTGTCCAACCATCTTTGCACTGGGCGAAGTGAATACGAACACACAGCCGTCCGTTGTCGGGACATTTTTGTGGTTTCCCACAAATCCTGCGGGTGGTCAGCATTTGGTACAGTTCAGGTGAATAATCCATACACTCAATGCGGTCACGGTCATGTGCTACGATGAACTCATTGCCTGTTTCGGGGTGTGAAATTACGGATATTCCACTTGTGCTTGTGCCCCCGGCATCGTATATGTTAGCCTTGCGCATATCCATTATTCCACTTGAAAATGAGCTTTTGTCGGATAGCTCAAGGTTCAACCCTTTGGCTTTCTTTAATGGCAAATTATTGTACTTTGCCCATAGAAATGTCCGTAAGGATAGTGCGGCTTCGTGGGATGTTTTATGAAATTTGAAAATGAATCCGCTTCCAGACTTTTTGTTGTCCATAGTCATTTTTGTGCGCTTTAGCCTTTGGATTACTGCTTTGAGAATTTCCTTGTCATATTCAAATAGGACTGTGTACTGATCGCTGTCACGGATATGCGTCACACAATAGCATGGTTCGTTTTTATACATAGCTGTGCAAACTCTGTACGCACCTGTTTTTGTCTGGAACAGTGCTTCTAGTATTTCTAGGTCATCATTCATTGATTATCTCCTCTCATTTCTTAAATTGATATCTTAAAATGACTGATAATAGAATAGAGGTAATAGCCGGGGAAGGTGTGATATAACTCCTTGATACTCAGGCTATTACAGAGAATCAGACTTTGCAAAAAAATACGGCAAAGTAGAATTCTTTGTAAAGCCCGGTAGTTATTGGATTTCCGTACTACCATTTGCCCGGACAATCGTTCAAAACACGGCAGTTACTGGCAAATCGAACACCTCAACATTTTGCAAAAAAATACGGTATCTAGTCATTAAAGAACAGCTCAAGCACCTCCGAACGCTTAGGGCGTGTTCCAGAATACAGAATGCGTGGGTTAATACAGATTTTCGCCTTTTTGCTATGGATACCATCATAGACCAACTTACAGAATAGTTCCTGATGATCTCCCACAGGGAAACGAATGCCACTGTATATATTTTTTAACTTGTCAATATTTTCGTGGCCGTACTCAATCAGTTCACAGAAATCAGCGAGAGAAAGCGGTCTAATATTGTGGATATCCTTCTCATACGGATTCCAGCAGAGCACATTGTACTCTATGTTGATATATGGGAGTAACTCAAACAAGTACCCCATTTGCTTGTGGTACTTGCCGTTTGCTGCTTCATACAGCCTACGGACACCGTTTTGGAAAATTCTTTCACACGGAGTACGATCACCACGCCCACGCCTGCCCCGCTTGAAGATTTCTTCATTTAGAACCAGCGCACCGGTGCTATCCTCAGCTATGAAAGCAGGGGACAGGCTGCTCCAAAAATTCACAGCGTTTCGTGGAGAGATACCCAACACAGAGGCAAGGTCTTTTCGGGTCATGGCTTTCCGGGTTGACAACATCAGCTTATTGCCGTCATATTGCATATAGGTACTCAGGTATATTAACCTCGTAATCATTGCAGGGGGAACACCTTTGAAGCTGAGTTCTTTTTTGATAAAGGTGAACGGGTCATTGCTTCGTACCTTTCTGGTACGCTCCTCACGTTCTTGCCAATATCTGTTTTTTCGTTCTCTGGCATCAGGCGTTTCGATGATACTGCCGTATGGTATAGCAACAATTGAATATGGGACTACTTCTCCAGTGCGGTACTGAACCAAATATTCGCCATGGAGGTCATAACCGCACATCGTTTCAGGCTCACTTTTCATTATGTTCGTTCCCCCTGAAAGCCCCCAGAGAGCCAATAAGCCAGTCAATACAATCCCCACACAGAGTTACCGTGTAGGTTTCCATGTCATGCACACTGCCGTACCCCGGTCTGAGAGTGACTGTTGACAAGCAAGCAGTCCTGGTGTCCGTCCCCTGACAGATTGCACATCGGCATGGGTTTATGCCATTACACTCATTTTCAGACAATGAGCGCATTATGGTGTCTGATTCTTTCTGAACGCCGATTGTTCTACCTCCAACCGACTTGCATCTTTCCATATTATTCTCCTTTGCTTGTTTGATTTTATCTGATTGTGATTTCTCTACATTTTTCTTTCACCTCCCATAACCCTCTGCCGATACCCGTTGCACCACCGCACCGCCACAAGAAAACAAAAAACAGCAGCAGAACATGACAACAAAAGCGTATCGGTAAATACGCCGTTGCTATTATCATGTCCGCTGCCGTTGAAAATATGGGAGGGGATAGAAATAGAACTATATTCAATTAAGGGTAGCTATTTGGAAGAATATCGGAGCCAAAGGCTACTATCTTCAAAGAAGCTGATATAAATCCACATATACTATACCATGCCACATTCAATTTGTCAAGAGGGTTTTTACATATAAAGAATGTTTGTGTGAGAGAGAATAACCGACTGTCCAATATTGGGATGCTATTCCGGGACAAAAACCAAAACTACCCCCGGTCAACTGTCCCGCTCCATGCGTTCCAATTCTGCATCGATTAGCCTGTTGATTAACCCGTTTACACTTTCGCCCTGACCCTTTGCGCATATCTGAATCAACTCTTTTTTTCCTTTGGGTACAACAAGCTGAATCCGGTCATAGCGTTCCTTCATGTTTGCGTCATTCCATTTTTTGTTGGCTTGCCGTTTGGCTTCACTCATTGGCATACCTTCACCCCCTACGTCTGTATCAGTATACCAGAAACCATGCACATACACAAGTGCACAAAATGAACAAATACACTTGTGTAAACTTGTGCAACATCCCGTGTTGACAATACACTTGTGTAGGTGTATCATGTAGCCATAAGGAGTTGGGAGCCAATTTCAACACCGCCTGTTGTAACCCAATGTATCGACAAACACAAAGGAGCGGAGACAGCACGGAGAGACGGCAACAACATAATAAAGGAGATATCAACATGAGTACCATTGAACTGTCCACCATTATTGAGAAGATGAAAGAATGGGAAGCCATTCAAGCCGAAGCCGCCGCCGAAGTCGAAGCCCTCAAAGACCAGATTAAGGCTGAAATGAACAGCCGGGGCGTGGAAGAACTGGAAGCCGGGCAGTATATCGCAAGATTTACCACCGTCCTGTCTAACCGTTTCGATTCCACCGCTTTCAAAAAGGTTATGCCTGAGACCTACAAAGCCTTTACCAGACAGGTCACTTCTCGCCGCTTCTCCATCGGCTAAAAGAAAAGCCCTTGCGTGAACACCGACCAAAGTACCACGCAAGAGCCTACACCACCACCGAACCGGGGAGCGGGTGCAAGATAATCATACCGCACTCGCTCCCTTTCGTCAACTACAATTCTTACTTTAATTTTGAAAGGGAGACCACCATGAAAGAGATAACCAAAATGTCCCGGCTGACCGGGTGCTTAGAGAAGTGTTTCCGGCTCGTCAATGCTGACCTGTTCGACAATGAACTACCCACCCCCATGATCACCTGTGTACCGACTTCCAGAGCCTATGCCCATATCACCGTGTACCCGGTGTGGGACACCAAGCGGGGCAATAAGTACGAACTGAATATTTCCTCTGCCTACCTCACCACCCGCCCGCTGGAAGAAGTGGTTGCAAGCATGATTCACGAAGCGTGTCACCTGTTGAACATCGTCCATGGCGTGCAAGATACAAGTAACAATGGAGTGTACCACAATAAGCAATTCAAGCGGACAGCCGAAGAACACGGCTTGAGTGTTACCCGCTCCGACAAATACGGTTGGTCTCACACCGCTCCGGGTGACCCCGTTCTCCAATTTGTCCTCGATCACATGGACGAACTCCGGGAGATCGAAATGAACCGCTCCATTCCCCAATGCCAAATGGTTTCCATCGGCACACATTCCAGCAACGGCGGGATGGTAGTAACACCAACTGTCACAAAGGGGCACAGCCGCAAATGGGTATGTCCTCAGTGCGGTACAATTATCCGCTCCAATAAGCCTGTGCGTGTTATCTGCGCTGATTGTATGCAACTGTTCGTTGAGGGCTAAAGCAAAGCGGGATAGTGGCACGGTGTAATATCTGTGCCACGCCAAAAAAATAAAATGATACTTTTAAGGAGATAGTATGGTTTACATTGTTTTTGCCGTTGTCGGTTATTTCTGCCCGCCGCTGGGACTGCTACTGTTCTACCTCGCTGATCAATACCAGTGGTAGACCGCTGTAAGGAGGGATACACCGTGGCGATTTACGGTTATTGCAGAATCAGCACGAAAACGCAGAACATCGAACGTCAAGTACGAAACATCAAAGCCGCTTATCCTACCGCCATTATTGTGTGCGAAGTATTTACCGGGACAAAGGTGCAGGGTAGGAAGAAGCTGGACGGGGTTCTCCGGGTCATTCGACCCGGTGACACCCTAGTATTCGATTCCGCCAGTAGAATGAGCAGAAACGAACAGGAAGCCGTAGAACTGTACGAAAATCTGTTCAATGCGGGGGTGGAATTGGTGTTCCTCAAAGAGCCGAGCGTCAACACCGCCACCTATCGCAAGGCTTTGGAGAATCAAATCCAGATTACCGACACCACCGGGAACAAGGCAACGGACGATTTCATCCAGAGCATCATACAGGCATTGAATGACTACAACATGGCACTCGCCAAACAGCAGATTGCCCTGTGTTTTTCTCAGGCTCAGAAAGAAGTGGAGGATTTGCACCAGCGAACAAAGGAGGGGATAGAAACCGCCAGACTGAACGGAAAACAGATTGGATTACCAGCCGGGGCAAAACTCAATGTGAAGAAAGCCAATGCCGCCAAAGAGATCATCCGTAAGCACAGTGTGGATTTTGGCGGTTCGCTGGACGATACCGAAGCGATGAAACTTGCCGGGGTGTGCCGAAATAGTTTCTATAAGTACAAACGTGAACTCCGGGAGGAGATGGCATATTAAAGATATCATTATAAAAGTGGAGCGGGGAGAAATCCCCGCTCCTTGTTTCCGGATTGTCTGTACCACAACAGACCTTCATTTAATGATATACTCCCACGCTGAGGAACAAAACCCTTTTTCCTAAAAGGATTGGTACAAATTTCGGCACCTTTCACTTGGTACTACCCGCATTTGATGACTTGCGTGCCAGTTCTGCTTGATATCCTCTTGAATTGCAGTCTACATAATGTTTACAGTGGGCCGAGCCAACACACTTTAGACAGCGGAGTTTGCAGTAATTTTTGTTTTGATGCGAGTAGTGAATGCATCTCGCTTTGTGGCGGCGTCCGTCAGAATCATTGGATGACAGTCTTATGATGTGCGGCATAATCTTCACCTTACCGTTTGTTCAAATCAGATTTCGCATAAATGTGATAGATAAGATCATTTTCTGTACTCAATGTGGACAAGTACCGGAAGCCCTCTGGGACAGTGTCCCCGGTACGAACAATTCGGCACATTATCGTGCTGGACAGGCTAACCTCTGCCCATATTGAAAGCTGTGTTTTTCCTTGGAATCTTGCGTCCAGAAACTTCACAAGTACCCCTGTCGTTTTCAAACTTACAATATCAACCACGCAATCATTCTCAACCACGTCAAACAAAAACTTAAATACCCTTGGAGATGTAATATCTTCAATGCTCATTTCTATGCTCCTTCTCGCTCAAACCGGCTTAATTAACCTGCTGCAAATACATTTCAGATCACAGCTTATGCCATCTCTTGAAGAAGGCCAGAAAACCTTCGTCCATACTCTAAGTTTATCAAGGTCTCGAATCTCAGTAGCTTTAGTACGATAATCGTCACCAGTTAAGTAAACGCTCTCGCTGACATCTGGATTCCTTTGCATCAAACGTTCCGGGAACCCGTTGGCTACCAGTTCGTCATCATACCAGCGAAGAAACCGTTCAATCATTGCTCTGGCTTCTGGAGAACACACAATGCCCCCAGGCTTTTGCTCTAAACAATACCGATCCCATCTAATCTCTCCTCGAATAAAATCGGAGGGAACCTTACCGGATTGAGCCAGAATGCCAAGTGGGATCAAATTACAGCTACGAATGAAACAGTTCATATTTGCCGTATGGTCAACATTTGCTTCCTTTTTCAATCGCTCACGAATTGTTTCTGCAAGCGGTGTGCGGAGCGTATCTTCCTCAAGCGCTGCGGCAACCGCATCATCGTCTGCACCGTACATCTCCATGAATGCATCTCGTTCTTTTTCTCTTTTATCATACTGTCGTCTAACCGCTGCATCGTGGGATTGCCGCCGAATATCCTCTATACAGGCGATAATATACAATATGGCGAACGCGAATAAGATTATTGCCGTCATATGCTTCCTGCCTCCTGTGCCAAATTTCCATGTCGTTGTTGCGGCAAACTGCTGAATATTATTCTACTGCATAGCATTGTATTAGTCAATGCGAATTGCAATGCAATTTACAGTGCTTACTTAACAATTAAAATGCAATATGCTATACATAGCAGGAGGGGTATGTATGGCATTCAAGATTCGGCCCAATAAAAAAGAAAGCGAAAACAAGACTATCCGTTTTCCTGTGCCGCTGATCGAAAGAATCAATCAGGCACTGATAGGAACAGACGTATCCTTTAGTAGCTTCGTGATACAGGCGTGTGAATTTGCCTTGGATAACATGGAGGATACCCAGGTCGATTAAAAGGATATCTTTAAGAACAAAAAGAACCACCGCCACACGGGATGGACGTGTTAAGCGGTGGTTTGGTTTGTTCCATATCAAGCGCAAAGTGTGTAAAGTGTGTGTAAATCCGGCTCAGGGTTCCAAAAAGTGATTGTCCTGCAATATCTTTCCCGTTTTGCCAAAAAGTAAACTGTATGTTTTCCCGAAATCGGGGGAATCCTGTCTTTGCAGCCGAAATATAACCACCAAAAGCGAAAAAAATCCTGTATTTCCCCTTGCCAAGGCGCAAAAAATGGGGTATAGTTTAACGGCATGAGAATTTTAGTGGATATACATATAAAGAGGGGTATCGCCAATGAGTACACCGAAGAAGGAAGTAAGCACCAATATGGAGCAAGTGCAGGCCGCGCTGCAGGCGCTGATCGCTCAGGGTAAAAAAGAAGGCATGATCCGCCTGTCTGACCTGAACGCCCAGCTGGAAAAGCTGCAGCTTTCGCCTGAAAAAATAGAAGAAATTTACGACCGCTTTGAGGCCCTCAATATTCCGCTGGTCACCGCCGAGCTGGATCTTTCCGACGACACGCTGGCCATGGACGATGGGGACATCGACCTGACGGGTCTCGAAGAGGAAGAGCTGGTGGATCCCGTTGACCTGGCCGCCGAGTATTCGCTGGATGATCCCGTGCGGATGTACCTGAAGGAAATCGGTCAGGTAAAGCTCCTGTCCGCCGAGGAAGAGGTAGAGCTTGCCAAGCGGGTCTCCGAGGGCGATCAGGATGCCAAGAATAAGCTGACAGAGGCAAACCTCCGGCTGGTGGTCTCCATCGCCAAGAAGTATTCCGGCCGGGGCCTGCACATCCTGGATCTGATTCAAGAGGGCAACACGGGTCTGATTCGTGCCGTGGACAAATTTGACTGGACAAAGGGAAACAAATTCTCTACATATGCCACCTGGTGGATTCGGCAGGCCATCACCCGAGCCATCGCCGATCAGGCGCGAACCATCCGCGTCCCGGTGCATATGGTGGAGGTCATCAACAAGGCCACCCGCTGCAACCGCAAGCTGGTGCAGGAGCTGGGCCGGGAACCCACTGTGGAGGAAATCGCCAAGGAGCTGAACCTCCCCGTGGAGAAGATCATCGAGGCCAACCGCACCGCCGCCGACACCCTTTCTCTGGACACCCCTGTGGGAGATGAAGAGGATACCTCCATCGGCTCCTTTGTGGAGGACGAGCGCACCCCCGGCCCCGCCGACGCTACCTCCAACGCATTGCTTGCCGAGGCACTCAAGGAGATTCTGGATACCCTGACGGAGCGGGAGGCAGACGTTTTGCGGATGCGGTTCGGTATGTACGACGGCCGCACCCACACCCTTGAGGAAGTGGGCCAGATCTTCGGCGTGACCCGGGAGAGAATCCGCCAGATCGAGAACAAGGCCATCCGCAAGCTGCGCCACCCCAGCCGCGCCAAGAAAATCCGCGATTTCTATTGTTAATATGGTAAACCCCCGGTTTCCATCACGGAAACCGGGGGGTATTGTTTGCTTTTCCGCAAATAGGCCATGTCACAACCACCACTGTCATTGCGAGGAGCGCAGCGACGTGGCAATCCGTTCCCTATTTCCTCTCAGCTAAGGGAAACGGATTGCCACGCCAGTGTGCGCACTGGCTCGCAATGACATTGCTTTATTCGACAATGCTGATATTCTCAGCGGTCAGCTTCTGCCAGGGAATGGTGATTTCCTCCTTACCGGCGAACAATTCTGACTCCCATTTCTCAAAATCCGCCTGATTCAGGGTACGGGTTTCGTCGTTTTCGGTAATCAGGTACACATGGCCCACGTTGTCCGTGTCAATGTCCGTGGGATAGGGATTTCCCTCGAAGTCCGTCTCGGAAAGATTTCTGTCCCATGCGTCTACAAAGCAGCTGAGCTGGTAGCTGTCGGACGCCGGGTCATAGGTCAGAATGCCATAGGGCCAGAGCACGTCCCCGGCGTGGCCCTGATTGTGGGAGGACTCCATCTTCATCATGCCGGGGTAGAAACTCACGGCGGGGAAGCCGTCGGTTTCCAGACGAAGGCCCCCGCTGGCGGCATCGTAACCGTAGACCGCCAGCCGCATTCCCGCCATATAGGTGTTGGACACGGACACCAGCAGTTCTTCTTCGCCATCTCCGTCCACGTCAAGAATAGCGAACTGTTCGTCCTCAATGGTGCTGGGTTCAAAAATCTCAATTTTTCCGATTTCTCCGTCCAGATCGGGCCAGCGGAGGTCATCGTGGATGGTTTTCAGTGCCGCCTGGAAGGCCTCGCGGGTGCCATTCTCCGCGGGGGCGGTGGTTTCCGTGGTGGTCTGGACGGTAGGGGTCGCGGTCGCGATGGTGTTCGCGGGTTCCTGCTGGGCGCAGGCGCACAGCAGGAGGGCGAACAATCCCACGGCAATCACAGCCGTGTTTCTCTTTTTCATAATCGTCATTTCCTTTCATCTTCTGGACAATTCAACTGTCATTGCGAGGAAGCCGTGCGACGTGGCAATCCGTTCCTTATTTCCATGTAGCGAAGGAAAACGGATTGCCACGCCAGTGTGAGCACTGGCTCGCAATGACATTCATTTTCAATGCGAGTTAATAATACCGGGGGCTGCTGCCCTGAGGCTGGATGGTAACATCCTCAGAAATCAATCCGTTGTCCCGCATCCAGCGGATGGTGTTCTCGCAGTCGGTGTATACACCCACGCTCCAGCTGTAGTTTTTGCTGGACAGCTGAATGTACAGGTCTCTGCTTTCATAGGGTTCCCCATCGTTCTGCGGGATAACGAACACACCGTCGTGGTAGGCATCATCCTGAACCATGGTGCCCGCTTCGCAGTCCGCCTGAATGGCCCGCAGCAGACTCTCGGCGGCGGCCCGGTTCTTAAGATTCTCCGGTGTTTTACTATTAGTAGAGCTGTACAGATTCTCAATGGCGTCCAGCACCAGCGGCAGCACCTCCACATCCTTGCCGTTGATTTCCACGGTGTCGGAACTCACCGCGTCCCAGCGGCTGAGAAGCTTTTTGGGAATCTCTCCGGCGGCGCTGTCCACCCAGACATTGTAATTGCGCTGGACGGTTCTGCCGTCTTTCAGGGTGTAGGTCAGGTTGCAGCTGGCTGCCATTCTCTGTTTGGGCAGGGGGTCGCCCTCCTGCCAGTAGCGGTAGGAGGAATCCTCCATCCGCACATATTCTCCATTTTCCTCCAGCACATAGGCGCCGAAGGCTTCCACCCGGTCGTTCAGGGCCAGATTGTGGAATTTCAGCACGGTCTCAATGTCGGAGTGGTCTTCCATTTTGTAGCCGTTCAGCTCCACGGATGTGATGTCCCCGATGTCCGGCATCCGTTCCTCCAAATTCAGCACGTCCAGCCGGGTCAATCCTATGGACACCGCCAGCACCGCCGCCAGAATGCCAAGACCCACCCAGTTTTGGGGCCGGAACACCCGGGCAGACCGCTCCACCAGCATCTTGCCGGCAAACCAGCCCACGATCAGGCCGCTGAACAGAAACAGGAATTTAAGCCAGTCCAGGCTGTTGCCGTAGCCCATGATCTCGCCCGCCGCGAATTCCGCTGCCACGGCAACGAACAGGGCGCTGAGTATCTGGAACAGGGGCACCAGCTTCCGGCTGCACACCGCGTCCCCGGCGCATTCCAGATTCCGGTAGTGGTACAGAATCAGGCCCAGTACGGCGAAGACAATGCCCACAATGGCCAGCATTCCAAGGCAGTTCAGTCCCGTCACCTCATAGGTGCCCTGTGCGCCGGTAACCAATCGGCCCACCTCGTCAAAGAGGGCGCGTCTGGTGGAATCCTGCACGTCCACATTGATATTCAGCATATACTCTATGGGCGTCAGCTTTTCGGCCAGAGCGCTGGGGGTGACCATGCCGTAGAGCATGGGGGTGTAGATGGTGTTCACCAGCCAGTAGAGGATACCGGAGCCGAAGTTGATAAGGCCGTAGGCCGCCACCATGGTGAACCGGGAGCCGACCACCATGGCGCAGAACACCGCGATGCCGAACAGGCAGATAAATTCCACGTTGGCGGCGAGGAAATACCACAGAGCAATCTTCCACGCGCCCACGAAGATGGTGCTCGTCAGCATGGGCATCAGCACCAGCGCCGCAATGGCGGTGGGAATCAGGGAGTACAGTAGGCCCGAGGCCACATTGGTCAGGAACCAGGTCTCCCGCCGCAGGGGCAGGGCGTGCAGTGCATTGCACATCCGGGTGTTATACAGGTCGCCGAAGAGGAGCTGAGCCATCAGGCAGGCGTAGGCCAGATTGATGAAGGAAGTCCAGCCGAAAATCTCGTCGGTCTGATAGAGGAAATAGTATTCCGGGTAGATGTCTCCAGCCTGCTTCCACATTACCAACATAAGCAGAAGCAGCAGCAGGGTGTAAAGCGCCAGGACAGGGGCAAACCGGGTGAGATTTTTTACAAACGCGGCACGATTAAAGCAGGATTTCTTTGACTGCATAATCGGCACCTCCCAATTCATAAATAAAGATTTCTTCCAAAGACAGGGGCAATACGTCAAAGTAGGCGGGCTTGGCAGCGGCGGCTTTCGTGCTGATCTCCCATGCCGCGCCCCGGACAATCAGGGTTTTCAGCCGCCCGGAGGTGCTCTCGTGGAGAATTTCCAGCCCCTCGGGGACACCGCCCACGATTTGCAGCTTGTGGGTGTTGCCCTGCATATCGGCAAGGCTCTTTTCCATGAGCATTTCGCCGTGATCCATGATGCCCACATGGTCGCAGACATCCTCCAGCTCCCGCAGGTTGTGGGAGGAAATCAGCACCGTGGTGCCGTACTCGGCAACGTCCGACAGAATCAGGCTCATGACCTGCCGCCGCATCACCGGGTCCAGTCCGTCCACCGGCTCGTCCAGGATCAGGGTCTTGGGCCGGGTGCACAGGGCCAGATGGAAGGCCGCCTGCTTCTGCATACCCTTACTAAACCGGCGAATCTGCCCCCGCTTTGGCAGGCGGAAAATGTCGTAGAGCCTATCGAACAGGGCATCGTCAAACTGGGGGTAGATGCCCCGGTAGAAACGGCGCATATCCTCCAGTGTGGCGGAGGGGTAGTAAAAAATGTCGTCGGGGATATAGCCGATGGCGGCTTTGATCTCCGGGTTTTCGTAAATGGGCTGGCCGTCCATGGTGACGGTGCCGCTGTCCTGCCGGTAAATGCCGGTCAGGTGCCGGATGGCGGTGGACTTGCCCGCGCCGTTGGGGCCGACCAGGCCGTAGACCGCCCCCTTGGGCACGGTTAAGGTCAGATTTTTCAGGGCGGTAAAGTCCCCGAAGGTTTTGGTTACGTTCTGCATTTCAAGCATCCTGATTTCCTCCTATCCGATCGGCCAGATTTTGACGGGTGACGCCCAGGGCGATCAGCGCGGTGGTGGCGTCGTCAAAGGCGTGGTACCAGTGCTGCCGCTCCCGTTCCCGGGTGTCATCGGCATTGCACACGAAGCAGCCCTTTCCGGGCACCGTGGCAATCCAGCCCTCCACTTCCAGAGAGCGGTAGGCCCGCTGGATGGTGTTGGGGTTGATGGCCAGCTCCCCCGCCAGCTCCCGCACGCTGGGCAGCTTCTCCCCCGACTGCAGCACGCCGGTGGAGATCTGCTCCTTAAAGCCGTCGATGATCTGGGTGTAGATGGGACGGGCATCCCGATAGTCCAGGTGTATCATGTCATCCCTCCTAAACTGTACTAGCTGTTCTAGTACAGTTAGTATAACGCACATACAGTTTGTTGTCAATATTTGCACTTCTTAAGAATTTCTTGGGATTTTCTTAAGACTCCGTAGGGGACGGCCTCCCGGACGTCCCGTTGTTGGGGTCCGTATTTGCCGATCATCAGTGCGTAACGGTTCCCACTGCCGCCGGGGCGTCGGGGACGCCGCCCCCTACGATACGAAAAAAAGGCCATTACGGCGTTCACCGCAATGGCCTAAACAACTATGCTCTTTACTTCTCCAGCGCCATGACCTTGTCGATTCTGCGCTGATGACGCTCGTTGTGGCTGAATTCGGTCTCCAGCCAGGTGTCCAGAATTTCCAGCGCCAGCATCTCGCCCACCACGCCGGCGCCAATGGCCATCATGTTGGTGTCGTTATGCTCTCTGGTCAGCCGGGCGGACATCACATCGCTGAGCAGAGCGCAGCGGATGCCCTTCACTTTGTTGGCGGCGATGGACACGCCGATGCCGGTGGTGCACAGGACGATGCCCTTCTCGCACTCGCCGCTGGCCACGGCCTTGGCAGCAACGGCGGCAAAGTCGGGATAGTCGCAGCTGTCGGCGGTGTAGGTGCCGCAGTCCTTCACATCGTAGCCCTTCTTGGTCAGGTGGGCCACCATTTTGTTTTTCAGCGCAAGGGCGCCGTGATCACAGCCGATGGAAATTCTCATGGATTTCTCCTCCTTTGTTTACATAACAAGTCCTCCGCTGACGCCCAGCACCTGCCCGGTGACAAATTCCGCGTCGGCGAGGGATTCTACCACTTTTGCCACGTCCGCCGGGGTGCCGTTGCGCTCCAGCGGCGCTTCCTGGGCCAGTTCCTCCAGAATCTCCGGGGACACATTCGCGCACATGTCCGTGAGGATTACCCCGGGGGCCACGCAGTTGACCCGGATGCCGCTGGGGCCAAGCTCCTTGGCAAGGGCCTTGGTCAGGGCGATCACCGCCCCCTTGGTGGCGGAATAGGCCGCCTCGCAGGAGGCGCCTACCTGTCCCCACATGCTGGACAGGGTGACGATGCTGCCGCTGTGCTTTTTCAGCATGGCGGGCATGGCGGCTTTGACGCAGTTGTAGATGCCCTTGACGTTCACGTCAAAAATCCGATCCCATTCCCCTTCGGGCATCGTCGTCAGAAGGCCGTACCAGCAGACCCCAGCGTTGCACACCAGAATGTCCACCTCCGGGATTTTGGAAAAGGCTTCTTTTACCGCTTCGCCGTCGGCAACGTCACAGCAGATGGGCACCGCGCCGGTTTTTTCCGAAACGGCCTTCGCCGCTTCGTGATTTTTTTCGTACAGGAAATACACCCGGTCTCCCCGACCGGCATAGCGGGCCACAATCGCCGCGCCGATGCCCCGGGAGCCGCCGGTGACCACAACGGTTGCCATCAGCCCCGCCGTCTGGGACGACCGCTGCCCCGGTGGTCGGCATACTGCTTGATGCCGGAGAGCTTGCTGTCGGACTCGGTCATAAAGGCCTTCAGCTTCTCCTCAAAGAGCTGGTCAGCGGTCTTGGGCGCGGCGGGGGGCATGGGGGCACGCTGCTGCTGGGGACGGCTGCCCTCCCGGCTCTGGGGCGCACTGCCCTCCCGGCGGGGTGCCGTGTTCCCACCCCGGTAGGCGGGTCTGCCGCTCTCGCGCTGAGGCTTCGGCTCCAGACGCTTGATGGACAGGTTGATCTTGCCGTTTTCCATGCCGATCACCATGACCTTCACGTCCTGACCCTCCGTCAAATGCTGACGGATGTCGCTGACATAGGCGTTGGCCACCTCGGAAATATGTACCATGCCGGTCTTATTCTCCGGCAGGGAGATGAACGCGCCGAAATTGGTGATGGACTTGACTTTGCCCTCTACGACTGCTCCTACGGTTAACTCCATATATGCTCTGCTTCCTCCAATATATGTAGGCAGTTTCTGCCTGAATGACGTTATTCGGGATGAATCAGCACGGTGTCCGGGTCCGCAAGACCCAGCTCATCCTGGGCGATCTGGCGAATGCTCTGGACGGAGCCGATGTTGTCGATCTTCTCCTGCAGGTCGGCGTTGGCGCCTTCCATGGCGGCGGCCTGCTCCGTTTTGCGCCGGGTCTCGGCCTGAATGCCGTTGTGCACCCACCGCAGGGCCAGCAGCGCCCCCATGGACAGCACGATCAGCAAAACCAGCGCGGCCTTCAGCTTGACCGGCGCGGTGCGAAGCCGAACCTTGAATTTTCCTGTTTTGAATTCTTTCATGGGCCTTCCCTCTGCGCTTGCCGCGCGGTACAAGTTGCTTTTTGTCTATTGTAACCCATTTTCCCGCAGATGCAAATAAAAATTTCGAAAAACCGAAAAATTTTTTCGCTGGCACCAGCGCGAGCCTGCTTAGCTTGTCCAAAATTCTCCAGAACTGTGAAAAAATGGGCCGCAGGGGCCATCCTGCCGTGGCATCCCACCCAATTCCCCCTGCCAGAAGGCCGATGCCGTAGCCCGCCCGGATATCCCCGGCGCAGATGCCGAAGCACAGGAAAATCCACACCCAGGCGGTGACGGCGAGGAAAAGGCTGTCGGAAAGCATCGTGTGCCGGGGGCGCAGAGGCCGCAGAAAGCCGTACAGCAGCCCCAACGCCGCCCCCAGCGCCAGAGCGCAGGCCATGCGGTAAGCCGCCAGTGCCGGGGTCAACGGAACAGTCTCCGCCAGCCGCCGCCCTGCCGAGGCTCCTCGTAGGAAAGGGCGCTGATACTCCCTTCCACCGCCACCTGCCCGCCATCCAGCGACAGATTTTTCAGCTGAAGCTGCTGGCCCTGAACGATCAGCAGCCCCAGCGAGGTCTGCAATACCACGCAGGTTTCGTCAAAGCTGACCACCTCCGTCACCCCGGTCATGGATAAGGTTTTCCGCTCACTGAGCTGGAGTTTGTGGGGCAGATGGGTTCCCTCCATGGCGCTCCCTCCTTTGCCCTTCCAGTCTATGCCCGGCGGCGCGGGGCTATGACAGCCGCCGCTGGCGAATCTGTGGATTTTGTTATAAGCATATCGGTTTCAGTCAGCAAACCAGCAAATTGTTATTTGGCGGCGAGTCGCCGCTGACAATACGTTACGAACGCTGGGCGATCATCCTACATCCCTTGGGCGCTCGACCACAAGCTGTTACGAACAGACGGTATTAGTTGGTTTGTAACCGTAGGGGCGGCCATTGGCCGCCCGCGGCGTTGGGCGTGGTACGCGCTCCGTTTTTCGGTAAAGCTCAATATACCGAAGCCTTTCGGGCGGCCAATGGCCGCCCCTACGGTACATTTTGTTATTTCAAAACCCCAGTTTCCTATTGACTTTTCACAATTGTGAAATATACTGATGGTATATAGAGAAACCATTCCATATTTTTCCTGAACAAGAAAAGGAGCGTGTGATTATGATGAGGAAACATGTATCACGGCTGCTGGCGCTGGTTCTGGTGCTGTGCATGGTTGTCATGTGCGTGCCTGTGCGGGCACATGCGGAAGTGAACCTGACCCGCCCGGAAAATATCACGGACGAGGAGTGGGAGATTCTGCGCAAGAAGCTGCTGGCTCAGCTGGCGGCGGAGCAGGCGGCTGATATGAAACCAGAAGCGCTGCCCGAGACGGACAGCCTGTCCAAAAGCGACAGCGGCAATCTGACCGTGACTGACACGGCAAAAACCACCGGCAGTGCCGATACCAACCAGACCGTCAGCGTGGAGCTGCCCCCGCAGGCTGACACCATTACTACAACGACGGATGACGATAATAAGACGACCATCACGAACGAGTATGACACCACTATCACGGTGAACGGCGAGGAAAAGAATGTCACCGTCGAGGAATCTTACGATTTGAACGCAACGGTCAAAGATACGGAAACCGTCGGTGATGGTGAGAATAAAGAAGTCACCGATATTACCTATGACGTTTCTCTGAACGGCTCCATTTCTGCGGAAAAGAAGGCCGAAGAAACCACAGAGAAAGTTGTCGAGAATACTGTTATCCCCAATGTGGATGCAGCGGCAAACAAAGCCGCCGAGGAAGAAACGGTTCCCGCCCCCCAGTACAAGGTGGACATGACCATCAACGGCATGGATGACAAGAAGGTCACCCGGGTGGAGCACAAGTACACGACCACCAAAAAGGTCATCGGCAGTAATGGTTCCGCGGAGGAGCAGTCCGTAGAGGAAACCGAATACTACTACAACGCGGCAAACGGCATCGATGAAACCGACACCTCCAAGAAGTACTTCACCGTCTCCGAGGTTGAGAAAAAGACGGAAACTTCCGGCGTTGTAAGCGTCGTCAAGGAGAAGGTAGTCTCCCTGTGGACCAGCTTCCTGGGCATCTTCCATATTACCACCGATGCCTTTGAGGGCGCCAATAAGGCCACCTACGGCTCTCTGACGGAGGCTGCCGCTGCGGATGCCAATACCGGCAAGACCGTGGAAATGCTGCGGGACTATGAGACCAATGCTACCGCCGATCTGGATAAAAAGGTGACCGTGGATCTGAACGGTCACGACTATACCAACACCGGCGACGAGGAAGCCATGAACGTTACCGGCGGTGACGTGACCGTCAAAAACGGTAATATCATCAGTAACGGCGCCGGTGCTGAGGTCAGCGGCTCGGGAACGAAGTTCTCTCTGAAGAACATCTTCCTGCGCTCCAACGCCAATAATGACGCCCTCGGTAAGTCTGCGGCTGTATCGATCAGCGGCTCCGGCAATACGGTGGATGTGGACGATTCCCACATCGACGGCAACAGAAGCACCTACGGCATTCAGGATACCAGCACCGGCAAAAACACCGTGAATATCGACGACTCCATCATTCAGGGCAAAACCAGCGTTGCGCTGAAAAATACCGACGCCGATATCCGCGACAGCTATCTGAGAAGCACCACCGGCGCGGCGCTGTCTGTTGACGGCAACTCCAAGGAGAACGAAGTGGTCATCACCAACGGCCGGTTCGAAAGCGGCAAGGCCGCTGCCAATATCTACGCCAAGGATAAGGACGATATTGCAAGCATCACCGTCAAGGGCGGCCGGTTCACCGACCCCACCGGCCTGTGCAGCTACGTTCCCTATGGCTACGCCGCCATCTGCCGCAACGACGGCTCCTACTTCCTGTATGAGGTCGTAAGCACGGATTACACCCCCACCCGGGAGGGCTACCGCTTCCTGGGCTACACCGACGGAAACGGCAACGCCATCTCTCTGGCGGAGGCCTACCGCAAAGGCGTCATCGCCTACGCCCAGTGGAAGGAAATCCCCGAGACCACCGCGAAGCCGGCTGCTCTGATCACCGCCAAGACCGACGAAACCGGCTGCACCACCAAAGTCACCTATAAGGGCGACACCGCCTTCGTCACCGTAAAGGACAAAGATGGTGACTTCGCCCCCATCAGCGAGGTAACCATCCCCTCTGTCAAGCGGCTGCAGAACAAGGACATCGACACCGTGGAAATTCAGGTGGACGAGGATGTGGCACTGGTTCTGGATATCGAGAAGGCCAAGGAAAACGGCTTCACCGATATGGTGGAAGTCACGCTGGAAAAGGATATCCTGCTGATTACCAGCGGCAAGGACACCTGCATCGAACTGGACATTGCCGAGCTGAAGGCCGCTGACAAGCCCGTGGAAATTCAGCTGGTGGAAGGTGAGCTGTCCGTCCTGCTGGGCAAGAACAGCACCATGTCCGTGGATCTGACCAAGGCGCTGAAAACCGGCGAGCGCATCGTGGTCAAGCTGGAAAACGGCGTGCTTAAGCTGTACGACAAGTATCATAAGCCCATCAAGGACTAACGAATCTATCGCATTGCGAAGGGGCTGTCTCAAAATGATTTGCAAAAATCATGAGAGGCAGCCCCTTCTCAATAGAATGAAACCATTCCATTAAGAATAAAAGACCGCCCTGGCGTTTTCACCGGGGCGGTCGTGCTATATTCAGTTGGTGTAGTTGTCGAAATAGCCCTGAATGTAGATAATGGGCGTGCCCTTGTCGCCGCTGCCGCTCGTCAGGTCGCAGAGCGAGCCGATCAGGTCGGTCAGGCGGCGGGGCGTCGTGCCCTCGGACACCATGTTGCCGACCAGGCTCTCGCTGGTCTTCTCGCGGATGCGCTCTTCGATGGCTTCCTTCAGCGCCTCGCCCTTGAGATCGCCGAAGTCATTGTCGGCGAGGTACTTGAGCTTCAGCTCGTTCGGCGTGCCGACAAGGCCCTTGGTGTAGCCGGGGGAGACGACGGGGTCAGCGAGCTCCCAGATCTTGCCGACGGGGTCTTTGAACGCACCGTCACCGTAGACCATGGCCTCGATGTGCTTGCCGCTGGCCTTGCTGAGTCT
>JALFUW010000112.1 GCA_022786995.1 Clostridiales bacterium | reverse complement strand
TGTCCTTATTTTCCTTGCGCGCTTGCTCAATCGCTTTTATTTCTTCATCGATGAATTTGTATCTGGAAGCCATATTTATCACCCAGATATAGTATAGCATATCTTTGTATTTATTTGAAGTGTTTTATTAAGAAATAGTATGAATGTCTCTGATTTCCGCAGGCTGAACATTTCCTTCATCTCGTACTTTCTTTAGTTCCAGTTTCTCGAAGGGGTTGTAGGGGATGTAGTCTTGCTTTGCCGCCCATGCAAAAAGGGCATGAAGATACTGGTAGGGATGATTGAATCTCGCAGGACTGGTTTTGGGGATGTCAGCGAAGTATTCCAGAATTTCAATCTTCAGGACATCCACATCCAAGGAGTTTTGGGATTGTTCAAGAAACTTGTCGATGTACTTTTTGTAATCGTTCAGGGTTCGCTCACGAACCTTCTGAGCCTTTTTCAGGGCAAGAAACTCATTGGCAACTTCTGCCAAAGTTCGGTCATCACAGACCATTTTCATTCGCATACTTTGCACCTCACAATTTGTCAAAACCGTAGGCTCAGAAGCACTTTTTGAGTTTCTTGAAATTCGTGATTTGAACTTTTCGACAACAAAAAATTGGGAATTTACGAGAAATCTCGTAAATTCCCAATTTTGGCAGGGGCACAAGGACTTGAACCCTGAGCCTACGGTTTTGGAGACCGCCGCTCTACCAATTGAGCTATACCCCTATACATTATATGAAAGGCGAAGGCCTGAGCATCTTGGTGGGCCTTCAGGGACTCGAACCCGGGACTATCCGGTTATGAGCCGGAGGCTCTAACCAACTGAGCTAAAGGCCCGTAAATACGCGGCGAACTTGTCACCACGCAGGACATTATAACATCAATAGCACAGCCTGTCAAGGAAATTCTTTATCCGTCAGGAAAAAATATGGAAAACGGAGAGACGTCCGGGAGACGGCTTCTCCCGGACAAGTGCCTCACACGTTTCATTTGACAATCATCTTCAGCAACGCCATCAGGCGGTGCCTTCTCGATGAAAAAGAACAATGATTATCGAGAACTATCAGATTTCCTTGTACATTCCAGCCGCATCGTCCTTGCGGACGTTGTCGGAAACCTCCAGAACCTCAACGGCTACGGTACGGGCACCCATGGAGATTTCAATACGGTCGCCCACCTTGACATCATAGCTGGCCTTGACCACCCGGCCATTGACGCTGATGCGTCCATTGTCGCAGGCCTCGTTGGCCACGGTGCGGCGCTTGATCAGCCGGGAGACCTTCAGAAATTTGTCCAGGCGCATGACTTACTTGGCGACGCTGTCCTTGAGAGCTTTGCTGGCCTTGAAGCCGGGCACCCGGGTAGCGGGGATCGTGATGCTCTCCTTGGTGTGGGGGTTGCGGCCGATACGGGCCTCACGGTTCTTGGTTTCGAAAATACCAAAGCCGGAGATCTGAACCTTATCGCCCTTAACGAGAGCGGCAGTGATGGCATCGATAGCGGCGTTCAGAACCCGCTCGGAATCCTTCTTGGACAGGCCGGTGCTTTCGGCACAGGCGGAAATCAGTTCGGTTTTATTCATAATGGTATTCCTCTTTTCTACGGAAAAATCGTCAATAGCTTAACATAACTTCTTGAAAAAAGCAAGATATTTTTGAAGAAATCCTTATAATTTCAGAAGTTTCGCGAGTTTGGCGCCCTTGGGCAGGAGCAGACAATCGGCTCTGGTGATGGCTTTCAGCTTCACGGCGGCAAACGCGTAGACGCACACGCCCACCACCACCGGCAGAGCGCACAGAATCAGACGGCTGGTGATACCCAGAGTGGTGAGTGCCCGATAGGCTCCGTAGACCACCGTACCCATGATGGCAGCGGAAAGGAAGGGCCGCAGCAGGTTTCGGAGCACAGCAGGGGGACTATCCAGCAGCGTGCGCAGGGAGAATAGATTCAGGGTGCTGATGGACACATAGCACACCAGAATGCCGATGGGGGTGCCCAGAATATTGATGTGGGGGTTGCCGGTGAGAATGTACACGGCAATGAGGTTCAGCACACCGCCCACCAGCATATTCATCACCGGGCGTACGGCATGACCGTGGGCCTGCATGATGGCGGTGGTGACCATGACCGTGGCGTTAAACGCGATGGCAATGGCGAAAACAAACATAAGACGTGTTGACAAATCCAGATCGGCTCCCGAATAGCGGCCCAGCAGGGCGGTGACGGGCCGGGCCAGCACCGCAAGGCCAAAGGCGCAGGGCATGGAAATGAGGCCCGTGATCCGCACGGCGGATTCCTCGGTGTTTTTGGCTTCCACGCTGTTGCACAGGGTCAGCTGGGCAGTGATGGCGGGGATGATGCTGATGGTGATGGGGGTGATGAAGGCGCAGGGCATGTTGAAGATGGTCAGGCACATGCCGTAGATGCCCCGCATGGTGTCAGCCGCAGCCTGGGTATAGCCCAGATTCAGCAGCTGTCCCATGTAGATCTTTGTCTCCATCATGGTGAAGAACTGCAAAATGGCGGAGCCCACGGTGATGGGCACGGCAATCATCATCAGGCCCTTGGCGGTGTCCCAATAGGAGCGGGGCGCCTCAGTGGTCACCGGCAGGAAGACGTAGCTTTTGCGGAAGCACAGTCCCAGATAGATGGAGGACACCAGACAGCTGGCGGTAACGCCCAGGATTGCGCCGCCCGCGGCGAGAGGAATACTGCCGGTGGTTTTCAGAAGAATCAGGGCGGCAGCCATGCCAACGATCAGCTTCACCACCGCCTCCAAGACCTGAGAGACGGAGGTGGGGATCATGTTGCTCTGGCCCTGGAAGAAGCCACGGAAGGTGCTCATAACGCAGATCAGCAGCACGCAGGGGCCAAGGCAGCCGATGGCAGCCCAGGCATCGGGCTGGTTCTGGAACTGGGCCAGCTGCCGGCAGAACACCGTCATCAGCAGCGACCCGGAAATGCCCAACCCCAGGAAGATGCCCCGGGCGGTGTGGTAGATACGGCGCACCTGATTGTAGTGCTTCAGGGAGCTGGCCTGAGAGATCATCCGGCTCATGGCCACCGGCAGACCCGCCGTGGAGATCATCAGAAGTACATTATAAATATCGTATGCGGTGTTGAAATAGCCGAAGCCCTTCGCGCCGATGATGGCGTTCAGAGGGATTTTGTACAGCGCGCCGATGACCTTGACGATGGCGGTAGCCATGGCAAGCAGGGCGGTACCGTGGAGATAATTCTGTTTTTTCTGAGCGTCAGACATGAAAAACGTCCTTTCGGAGCGGCCCGCAAGGCGGGCGGCTAATGCGTCACGAACACTGTCGGTCAATGTTACACCATTGGGCGTGCTCGGTATCGGTCTCTGGTCAGATAAATTGTTCTTTAATTGACAATTGACAGTTGACAGTTGACAATTAAGGAGTCCCTGCGGGACAAAATAAAAAATGTCATATATGGCGGGATTCTTCGGAAAACCACCGGGGATTTCATGACTGCAGTTTATTTTAATCATCCCGAAGGGATACCACAATTGTCAATTGTCAATTAAATTCCCCTTTATCGGATTACTTTGTTTCCTCAAACAATTTGGGAATGGCGTAGGTGGTCAATTCCTCCACCACCTCTTTCAGGTCGATGGTGGGGAACACACCGTTTTGATAAAGAATCTTGCCCCGAACCATGGTCATGGCCACGTCGCCGCCCTTGGCAGACCAGAGAAGGCCGTTCAGAACGTTGTGGCAGGGCATCAGGTGGGGGGCGGTGAAGTCCACGAGGGCGATGTCCGCATCCATGCCCACTTCCAGCATGCCGCATTCCTTGCTCCGGCCCTGAGCCTGGGCACCGCTGACGGTGGCCATCATCAGGGCGGCGGAGGCGGGCAGGGCGGCGCTGTCACCGCTTTCCTTCCGGGCATCCATGGCGGCAAAGCGCATGACCTCGAACATGTCCAGATTGCCGCACTCGATGGCGCCGCCGGTGCCCAGAGCCACATTCATGCCGGCTTTGACGGATTCCAGAATGGGGGTGGAGGCGCAGCCGGACTTGTAGGCGGCAACCGGGGTAGCCACAGCGGTCACGCGCTTTTTCCCTAACAGTTTACGCTCGTGGGGCTCCAGATATGTACAGCCTGCGGCAGTGGCTGGGACGCAGAACAGGTTGTGGCAGTTCAGCAGTTCTCCCGGGCCCATGCCGGTACGGTCCAGGCAGGAGTCTACCTCGCCTTTTGTCTCGGCAAGGTGCAGCTGCATGCCGATGTGTGCTTCACTGGCGTAGCCCGCCAGACCTTCCCAGAGCTTATAGTTGCTGGTGTACTCGGCGTAGATGCCCGCGTCGATTTTAATGCGCCCGTCATCGAAGCCATTCCACTTATCAACCACCCGCACCAGCTCCTGACACTGTTCGTCGGTTTCAAAATCAAAGTCTTCGTTGGGATCGATGAAACGGTAGCTGGAGAGGGCCAGATTGGCTTTGATGCCGGTCTGGGCCACCGCCTCAGCGGTGGCGTTTGGATAGTAGTAAAGATCAGAAACAGAGGTGATGCCGAAGCGCAGACACTCGGCAATGGCCAGAAGCGCCGCCGCTTTCGCGCTGCGGGAGTCCATTTTGGCCTCCTTTTGCAGCAGGGCCTGCAAGGCTTCCGTATTGCCTAAGTCGTCGGTGTAGCTGCGAAGACCGGCGGTAGCCAGGTGGGTGTGGCAGTTGATGAGACCGGGAATCGCCACCATGCCGGTGCCGTCGATGATGGTCTTGGGAGGCTCCGCCGGGGCGGATTTGCTGATGGAGACGATCTTGCCGCCGTCGATGCCGATGTATGCGCCGAAAATCACTTCCAGCCTGGTATTCATGGTCACGGCGGTGACGTTGGAAATCAATGTGTCCAAAGAAAACAACCTTTCGATTAAAATCACATCAGGGAAAATAGTTCTTCCTTCTGTTTACAAACAGAATCAATCATTTCGATGTACTGTTCCGGGAATTTGGGGTTGTGGAACCGTTGGAGGGTGCCGTCCGGGAGATTGACCTTGTTCATACCGCCGCCGCCAAGGGAGACGATGGTGTGCAGCTCCTCCATCATGTAGATGTTGTACAGACAGTCGAGGTTATCCCGGCTCCAGCCCACGTTTTCAAAACTGCCGGACATATATTTCTGCCGGTACAGGTAGTAGGGCTTGTAGGAAAGACCCCGCAGGGTTTCGTTTGCGTAGTCCACCATCCGGGCCACTTCTTCTGCGGTGGACAGGCCCTCCCGTTTTTCAAAGAGGTCGGCGCCCTTTTTCAGGGCCAGCGTATGTACTGTAATGTTGGCGGGATTCAGGGCGGCCACGGTATCCAGAGAGCGGCGGAAGCCGTCAAAATCGTCCTGAGGAAGTCCGGCGATCAAGTCCATGTTGATGGCGGCAAAGCCCGCGTCTACGGCATGCCTGTAGGCCCGCACCACATCCGATGCCTTGTGGGGCCGCCCGCAGGCCCGGAGCACATGGCCTTCCATGGTCTGGGGGTTGATGCTCATGCGATCGGCGCCATGCTCCCGGATGGCTTTGAGCTTTTCAAAGTCCAGGGTATCCGGGCGGCCGCCCTCTACGGTAAATTCCATGCAGCGGTCAAAATCAAAGGCTTCCCGGAGGATGTCCAGCAGACGAATCATTTGGGGTGTTGAGAGCGTGGTGGGGGTGCCGCCGCCGATGTACAGGGTGCGAAGATGCTTGCCGCTTTTTTTCATCAGCTCCGCTGTGACCCGGATTTCTTTTTCCAAAGCCGCCAGGTATGGCTCCAGAAGCTCGGTTTTCTTGCCGATGGTGCGGCTGACGAAGCTGCAATAGGTGCAGCGGGTGGGGCAGAAGGGGATGCCCACATAGACGGAAATGTCCTCCGGCTCCATCTGACGTACCGCGTTTACCGTGGACAGGGAACAGTCCACCGACAATTTCCGCCGTTCCTCCGTGACGTAGTACACATCCTTCATGAGCTTGTCGGCGGACTTTGGCGTGCCGCCCTCAAGCAGGTGCTTTGTTGTGATTTTGGTGGGCCGAACTCCCGCCAGAGCGCCCCAGGCGGGAGCCTTCGGCAGCAGCTGGATGGCGGCCAGGTAGTAGCTCTGCTGCAAAATCCGGCGGCGCAGACGCACCGTTTCCTCCGATGCCTTCAGGCGGCGGGAAGCGACAGCGGTTTTCCCGTCCAGTGTTATCTTCGTCGTTGCTGTGAGCCATGTTTTTCCCCGGTGGAGGGCGGATTCTGCCAGCCCCTCGGGGTTATCCGGGAACAGCGCCATTTGCAGCTGCTCCACGGCGTAACGGTCGTCGTGACCGATGCGTGTCAGATTCATAGAGATTCCTCGTGGACGCCCTGTAGGGCGGGCTGTCCTCAGCCCGCCGCGTTGAAAACCCTACAGAGTATCAGTGCAGATAAGGATTATACTTCTTCTCACTGGCCAGCATGGTGGATTCTCCGTGACCGGGGAGTACCCACAGATTGGCTTCGATTCCCGCCAGCCGTTTCAGAGAGGCCTGCATTTGCTCCCAGCTGCCGCCGGGCAAATCGGTGCGTCCGCAGGAGCCCGCGAACAGGGTGTCGCCGGCAAGCAGAGTGTCTTCCACCAACAGGCACACGGAACCAGGGGTGTGGCCCGGAGTGTGGAGCACGGAAATGTCCAGCCCCGCCAGATGGAGCTTCGAGCCTTCGGTGTAGGTATTCGTATAGTAGAGCGGCCCGGCGGTAAGCTGGGTGGGCATAGTCAAATCCTCCGCGCAGAGGTAAACCGCGCAGCCGGTGTCCGCTGCCAGCTGCCGGACGGCACCAACGTGGTCAAAATGCCCGTGGGTCAGCAGGATGGCCTCCAGCGTCAGTCCCAATTCGCTGAGCTTGTCCAAAATGGTGTCGGCCTCATAGCCGGGGTCGATGACACAGCAGGAAGCACTTTTCTTGTCGTGAATGATGTAGCAGTTGGTTTGATAAGCCCCCAGTGTCAGGGCGTGCACGTTCAGCATGGCTGCCTCCTTATCGTCTGGGGGTATCCATCAGCTGGTCGGTGTCCAGAATCAGGGTCACCGGGCCGTCGTTGATGGATTCCACCTGCATGTCCGCGCCGAACCGTCCATGCTGTGGGGGATAACCCAGCTCCGCGCAGTCCGACAGGAATTTTTCGTACAGGGCGTTGCCTAACTCCGGGTTTGCCGCATCGGTGAAGCTGGGACGGCGGCCCTTGCGGCAGTTGCCGTAAAGGGTGAACTGGCTGACAACCAGTACCTCACCCTGAACAGCGTCCAGACCCAGATTCATTTTGCCGTTTTCATCTTCAAAAATCCGCAGTCCCAGGGATTTTTCCGCCAGATATCGGCATTCTTTTTCCGTGTCGTTGGGGCCGACCCCCAGCAGAATCAGGAAGCCCTGTCCGATTTTGCTTACAATCTCGCCGTCGATGGCGACGGAGGCAGATTTGACTCTTGTGAGTACAGCACGCATAGATTATTCCTCATCTTCTGTTTCTTCTTCGTCAGCGCCTGTGTCCGCGGACACGGTGGTGCCGTTGCCGGAATTGTTGCCATTGTTGCTGCCGATGGATACGTTCTTTTTGGGGGTGAACATCGCACCAACCACGATGCCGGCCAGGGCGCAGACGGTCAGACCCAGCACCAATTCCCGCTGGCTGACGATGATTCTGCGGTCAAGAGATTTCCAAAAGACTTTTACTTTCTGCGTCATAATCGCTCTCCTTAGTTCTGTCCTCTGCGGGAGCTGGTCACATCCCGAATGTTCAGCAGCTTTTTACGGATGGAATCCAGCTCCGCCACGTTTTTGACCTCAAAGCGGATGACAATGGTGCTGCGTCCGCCGGGCAGATCCTTGGCGTTCAGCTCCTTCACCCGAACCCGGGCGGTGGTCATCACCGTGGCCACGTCCAGCACAAGACCGTCTCTCGTGATGCAGTCCAGCTCCAGGGTGGTCTCAAAGGGCTGCTCCTCCTGGGTGGCCCAGCGCACCCGCACCCAGCGGGCCGCCTGCCGGGGATCGTCCCGGCCCGCGGCATTGGGGCAGTCGGCACGGTGGATGCTGACACCGAAGCCCTTGGTGATGAAGCCCGCGATGGCGTCACCGGGCACGGGGGTGCAGCACTTGGCGAACTTGATCATACAGGAATCGATGTCCTCCACGATCACGCCGTTGACCGCGTGACGGTTGAGAAGGTCGGCATCAGAGTCGGGGCGTACCCGCAGGGGACTGGACGGCAGCTTCTCGGCGGTCTGGGCCTTGATGGCCTTGTTGATATCGTCCCGGATGCGGCCAACAGCCTTGGTGGCGGTGAGGCCGCCGTAGCCGATGGCGGCGTACATATCGTCCCAGCTGTCGAAGGACAGTTTTTTCAGCAGGTGCTCCTCCAGCTCCGGGTCGGTCAGGGCGGTCAGCGGCAGGCCCACCCGCTTCATTTCGGCTTCAAAGGAGGCGCGGCCGTGAATGATATTCTCCTCCCGCTTTTCCCGCTTGAACCACTGCTTGATCTTGGTGCGGGCCTGATTGGACTTGCATATCGTCAGCCAGTCCCGGCTGGGACCCTTGGCGGATTTGGAGGTCAGCACCTCCACAATGTCGCCGTTGCGCAGCTTGGTATCGATGTTGGCGATGCGGTTGTTGACCTTGGCACCGATCATGGCGTTGCCCACGCCGGAGTGGATGGCATAGGCAAAGTCGATGGGGGTGGAGCCGGCGGGCAGGGAGACGATGCGGCCCTTGGGGGTGTAGACGAAGACCTCGTCGTCGAACATATCGATCTTCATATCCTGCACGAATTCCTCGGCGTCGGAATCCTGCTGGGTCTCCAAGAGCCTTCGAACCCACTCAAAGTCCTTTTCCGTGCCGCCGCCGGTGCCCTGCTTGTACTTCCAGTGGGCGGCGATGCCGTATTCGGCGGTTTCGTGCATCTCCCAGGTGCGGATCTGCACCTCGAAGGGGATGCCCTGGGAGCCGATGACGGTGGTGTGCAGGGACTGGTACATATTGGGCTTGGGGGTGGAGATATAGTCCTTGAACCGTCCGGGCACCAGATTGAACAGGTCGTGGACGTGGCCCAAGACGTTGTAGCAGTCGGGAATCGTGTCCACGATGACACGGAAGGCGTAGATATCGTACAGTTCGTCCATGGTCTTGCCTTGGGACTGCATCTTGCGGTAGATGGAGTAGACGTGCTTGATGCGGCCGTAGGTCTTGTTGTGGATGCCCACGGAGGAAAGCCGCTGGGTGATTTTATCCTGAATGGTGCGCATGAACACCTCGTCCTGCTCTCTGTGGGCGTTCAGGTAATCCGTGATCTCGTTGTAGGAGCCGGGCACCAGATACCGCAGGGAAATATCCTCCAGCTCCCACTTGATCCGCTGCATACCTAAGCGGTGGGCAAGGGGGGCGTAGATATCCATGGTTTCCTTGCACTTCTTGATCTGCTTTTCCGGGGTCTGGTACTGCATGGTGCGCATATTGTGAAGCCGGTCGGCAATTTTGATGAGCACCACCCGAATGTCCTTGGACATGGCCATGAACATTTTTCGCAGGTTCTCCATCTGCTCCTGCTCGGAGGTGGAGAAATTGGCGCGGGTCAGCTTGGTGACGCCTTCCACCAGCTCGGCTACCGTGGCGCCGAAGATCTTTTCTATCTCCTCGTGGGAGGCGTCAGTGTCCTCAATGCAGTCGTGGAGCAGGGCGCCCAGCACCGCATCCTGATCAAGTCCCATTTCCGCCACGATTTGAGCCACAGCCAGAGGGTGAATGATGTAGGGGGAGCCGTCCTTGCGCTTTTGCAGCTTGTGCTTATCGTTGGCGTAGTCTACCGCCTTGTCGATCAGCTCCATATCCGCGCCGGGCATGCGCTTTACGATGGCGGAGCGCATGGCGGCATAGTGTTCTTCGAAGGTTTCCATTTTCTTTTCAGCTCTCTTTCGCGCGCAGCAGGCGCTGCATGGTTTGGCTGGTGGTCAGGTCAGCCTTTTCGGATCCGGGGGTCAGCCGGATAGAGATGTATTTGTGAAGCCGGGTGATTTCCAGCAGTCCCACATCCCGGAAAATGTCCAGGCAGATGCTCAGCTGTCCTAAGCTCATGGGCTTGCCCGTCCAGCGGACGATCTTGCGGCACAGGCACAGGGGAGATTCCTGAACCTCGGCACCGGAAGCGGCCAGATACCGCCAGACCGTCGCCAGCATGGCCCGATCCGGGAGAGCATCGGCGGCATCCTTTGGCAGCCGCTGCCCCTGCTGAAGGGCGTGATAGAGGGCGGTTTCGGGAGAGCACTCCGCCTGACAGCTGGGCCGGATGTCCAGCACATTCATCTGCACGGTGCGCTCGCCCCGGTATTCGTTCACCTGGGGATTGAAGGCCACGTCTACCACATCTCCCGCCGCGATGGAGGCGGTCTGGGGGTTGGCGGAGAAGTAGATGGCGTTGAAGACCTGCCGTCCGCCGCGCAGCCGCAGACGCATATGCCGCCCGCCGCCCACCATGCTGATGCGCTCGATGGTCAGATTGTGCATGGCGAGAACCGGCTTGGGACAGCCGTTACCGCAGGGCTCCAGAATGCGCAGGGAATCGATGCCCGAAATGGTCAGCAGCTCCGGCTGTATGGTGCAGTCGATGTCTAAGCTGGTGCGGGGCACGTCGTCCTGATAGAAGCTTGCGGCCAGCGTGCAGACCTGCCGCCGGAATTCGGGAATATTCTCCCGGCTGATGGTAAAGCCGGCCGCCAGCTCATGCCCGCCGTAGCTTTCCAGAAGCGGGGACAGGGCGGTGAGGGAGGCGAACAGATTAAAGCCGCCGTGGCTGCGGGAGCTGGCCTTGCCGTGGTCACCGTCCAGACAGATGAGGAAGGCGGGGCAGGCGTATTCCTCCGCAATGCGGCTGGCGACAATGCCCACCACACCCTGATGCCAGCTCTCGTCCGCCAAAACGATTGCCTCCGGGGGCTTGCCGCTGGGCAGCATGGATATGGCCTGCTGGTAGATTTCCGATTCCACCGCCTGTCGCTGCCGGTTCAAATTGCACAGCGCCTTGGCTACCTCTGAGGCCCGCTGGGGATCGTCGGTAAGGAACAGCTCCAAGGCCAGATCGATCTGACCCATCCGTCCCGCCGCGTTGATGCGGGGGGCCAGCATGAAGCCGATGGAGGAGGAATTGACGGTTTTGGGGTCGCAGCCGCACTCAGCCATCAGGGCCGCGATGCCGGGGCGCTTGGTATGACAGAGCGATTCCAGTCCCCGGGCGGCAAAGACCCGGTTTTCGCCCTGCAAAGGCATCACGTCGGCCACGGTGCCGAGGCACACCATATCGGCGTACTCCCTCAGAACCTCCTCCTGATCGCCGCACAGGGCGGCAGCCAGCTTGAAGGCAATGCCAACGCCGGAGAGATTCTTATGGGGATAGCCGCCGTCGGGCCGGTGGGGGTCAACCACCGCTACGGCCTGTGGCAGGGTGTCCTTGCACTCGTGGTGGTCGGTGATGACCAGCTCCATACCCAGCTCCCGGCACAGCTTGGCCTCCTCAACGGCGGTGATGCCGCAGTCCACGGTGACGATGAGCTTGACCCCGTCGGCGCTCAGCTGGCGCAGAGCGATGGCGTTGAGGCCGTAGCCCTCTTCCAGCCGTCCGGGGATGTAACTGACGCAGTTCGCGCCGTGGCGGCGCAGAAAATCTGTCAGAAGACAGGTGGCGGTGATGCCGTCCACGTCATAGTCGCCGAAAACGGCGATTTTTTCACCCTTTTCAATGGCGATTCCCACCCGTCCGGCGGCAAGCGCCATGTCCGTCATCAAAAAAGGATCCAAAAGCGGGGCATTGCAGTCCAGATACTTCTTCGCCTGACTGCCGGTCTCAATTCCCCGGCAGGCCAGAACCATAGCGGACAGGGGCGCGTAGCCCGCTCCCACCAGCGCGTTTACGGCCCCCATATCCGGCTGGTTCTCATTCCAAATTCCGTATTTCACCTTTGCACACATCCAGTAGCAATCATTTTTCCTTATATTATAGCAAAAAACTGTTGGATGCACAATAGGAAGATGGGATTTTTCTTTTGCGGCGAGTCGCCGCGGACAATGCGTTACGAACGCTGGCGGTTATCGTTACACCACTGGGCACGCTCGGTATCGTTCTGTGGTACTGTTTATTAGATAAGTTGATCTTTAATTGACAATTGACAATTGACAGTTGACAATTAAGGAGTCCCTGCGGGGCAACTAAAAAATGTCGTATATGGCAGGATCCTTCGGAAAACCTGCGGGCATTTCATGGCTGTGGTTTATTTTTAATCATCCCGAAGGGATACCACAATTGCCAATTGTTCATTGTCAATTGTCAATTAAATTCCTCTTTATCGGACATTCATGACGTTCTGTTATCCTCCAAGCGAAGCTGTAAGACTGCCACGGTGAGCAGGGGGGCCAGAATCATGCCGCCGACACCCCAGAGCCGGTAGCCGATATACAGGGCGATCAGCGTCACCAGCGGGTCAAGGCCCAGGTGTTTGCCCAGAAGCTTTGGCTCCAGCATGGAGCGGGTCAGGGCGGCGGTGATGTAGATGCCGAGAATCCCCAGTGCCCGGGGCGTGTCCCCCTGTAAAAAGCACACAACGCTCCATGGCACCAGCACGGTGCCGGTGCCGAGAATGGGCAGAGCGTCCACCAGCGCCACCAGCACCGCCCATAGCATCCCGCTGGGAATCCGCAGCAGCGTCAGTCCCGCCGCTACGATGGCGAAGGTGATGCTCATAAGCTTGCCCTGCGCCAGCAGCCACCGGCCCAGCACCTTGCGCATCCGGCGGGCGGATTCCAGCGCCGAGCGCAGCTGCTGCCTGGGAATCCGCCGAAGCAGCCACTTCCGAATCTGGGGAAGCTTGGCGGAAATCAGAAAAGCGGACAAAATGGCGGTGCCCAGGCCCAGGGCGCTGTCCGGCACATGGGCGAGAATGCTGCCCGCCAGCCCCAGCAGCCATGCGGTGAGCTTGCCCAGCAAATTGCCGCTGTCGGCCAGCAGCGTTCGGACGTTGTCCTCCAGCAGGGGACGGATTCCTTTGGGAGCGCGGGCCGCCAGATCCAGCAGTCGGGTCTGCACCAGCGCCAGCCCTGTGCGGGCGGCGGTTTCCAGATCCGGCAGGATTCCCGCGAGATTTTTCAGCTGCCGCAGGGCAAACGCGCACAGCATGAGCAGCAGCAGGGCGAGAAAGCAGAAGGCCATGCTGACACTGATGGCGGTGCTTACCACCCGGGGCATATGCAGCCTCCGGCACAGAAACCCCACCATTGGCTCCGCCGCCAGAGCCAGCAGGGCGCCCAGCAGGAAGGGGGACAGCAGCGGAAGAAGGTATTTCATGGTCAGCCATGTGAGTACAAACACTGCCAGTGTGGTAAATATGGTTTTGCGGGGAAAACCCATGCTTGAATACTCCTTTCCAGGGGGAGATAGGGGGTTGCATTTTCTAAAAAGTATGCTACAATACATTATTGGAGAACATATGTTGCTCCAGCACGTACAAAAGCAAAAATAGCAGGAGGTAGGACATGTCAACCAAACCCAAATACTATATAGTGGAAGCATCCGCGCTGCCGGAGGTATTCCTGAAGGTGGCGGAGGCTAAGCGCCTGCTTTCCACGGGCGAGGCGGCCACTGTCAACGAGGCGACCCGCATGACCGACATCAGCCGCAGTGCCTTCTATAAATATCGCGACGCCGTTCTGCCCTTTCAGAATATGATGACCGGGCGGATCATTACCTTTCAGCTGCTGCTCCATGACGAATCGGGTTTGCTGTCTCAGATTCTGGGCGTGTTCGCGGTGGCGAAGGCCAATATCATCACCATCAATTCCATCGTGCCCACCAACGGCACGGCGGTGGTCACCATTTCCGCCGAGACCATGGATCTGACGGTGTCGCTGGAGGAGCTGTTGCAGCAGCTCTCCGCCACCCACGGCGTGGTGAAGGCAGAGGTCTTGGCAGGCTGAAAAGTCTGTAGGGGAGGGTCATTTGTCAAGAGTAACATAGGTAACACATAGGGAAGAGACATGGGTTACAGTCTGCGGATGTGGCGTTCTAGCAGTTTCCCCTCAACAGCATCAACTGTGGCAATGATGTAGTTGCGATAGATGACCGAGAATTTATCAT
>JALFUW010000097.1 GCA_022786995.1 Clostridiales bacterium | reverse complement strand
ATGATAAATTCTCGGTCATCTATCGCAACTACATCATTGCCACAGTTGATGCTGTTGAGGGGAAACTGCTAGAACGCCACATCCGCAGACTGTAACCCATGTCTCTTCCCTATGTGTTACCTATGTTACTCTTGACAAATGCCCCTCCCCTACGGCAGCTGGCCCAACTGCCGTGTTCACAAATTTGTCGAATTTTATTTATAGTTCCGTTATCGGCTGTTCAAACCTGCATCGTATCTTAATAACAGAAAGGTTGCGGTAGCCGTGAGCCGCCTCCTTTCCTTATGTAGATCCTCTTTTCTACCTCTCTTCTTTCCAAACCCCAAGCGGAAAACCCCCGACGGTACATTGCCGCCGGGGGTTTTTCTGCGGCGAGTCGCCGCCGGCAATGCGTTACGAGGGCCGGTGTGTAATCGATACACCATTGGGCGTGCTCGGTATCGGCAGCATACGCATCGGATATCCCCTGCGGCCTTGACATTTTTTGCCGGAATAGTATAATAAAAGCACCTATTTTATCGTGAGGAGATGTTTCCCATGTACTATCATATGACCGTGGCGGGTCTGGAACGGGATCTGCCCATCTGCCCCCTGAACGAAAACCTGTCCATCGCTGGTTTTGTCATCTTCGGCGATCAGGAACTGACCGTGGCCTGCGCCCGGGAGCTATTAAAGCGGGCCCCCGAATACGACTATATCATCACCGCCGAGGCCAAGGGCATTCCCCTGGCCCACGAAATGGCCCGTCAGGCCGGGGACAAAAAGTACATTCTGGCCCGGAAAGGCCCCAAGCTGTACATGCGGGACATTTTCAGCGTCACCGTCAATTCCATCACCACCGCCAAGGAGCAGAAGCTGTACCTTGACGGTGCCGACGCCGCTCTGATGAAGGGCAAGCGGATTCTGGTGGTGGACGATGTGATCTCCACCGGCGAAAGCCTGCGGGCGCTGGAAGCTTTGGTGGAAAAAGCCGGCGGCGAAATCTGCGGCCGGATGGCGATTCTCGCCGAGGGCGACGCCCAGGATCGGGAAGACCTGATTTACCTGGAAAAGCTGCCCCTGTTCAAGCCCGACGGAACGGTTCTTTGAATAATTGACAATTGACAGTTGGCAATTGACAATTTTTGAGCAAAACTCTGACCGCTTCCCATGTTCCGGGAGGCGGTCAGTTTTTTACAGGGCTGTCATCCCGAGCGTAGTCGAGGGATCTTCGCATCGATTTGACCATATTTTTAATGATAGAGCGCAGATCCTTCGACTCGCTTCGCTCGCTCAGGATGACAGGCAAGTGTATTGATTTCAGATATATAATATCGCTCAATCATCCCGAAGGGATACCATAACTGTCAACTGTCAACTATCCACTGTCAACTCGACTTCCATACGCCAAGAAAGCCGCGGGATTGCTCCCGCGGCTGTTTGCGCTTTCATTAGTCCTCCGCTTTCGCGTCGGCGATGATCTTGGCCTGATTTGCCTTGGGCACTTCCTCGTAGCGGACAAATTCCAGAGTGAAGCTGCCCCGGGCCTGGGTCATGGCCCGCAGGTCGATGGCGTAGCTGCCCATTTCCGCCATGGGAACCTCGGCCTCGATGACGGTGTTGCCGTCGTGGTCGGGGGTCATGCCCATGGGACGGCCCCGACGCTTGCTCAGGTCGCCCATCACGTCGCCAACGTAGGCTTCGGGCACGGTGACCGCCAGAGCGCCGATGGGCTCCAGAATGGTGGGGTTGGCGTTGGGCATGGCTTCCTTGTAGGACAGGATGGCCGCCATCTTGAAGGCCATTTCATTGGAGTCCACGGGATGGTAGGAGCCGTCGTACAGCACGGCCTTCAGGCCGACCAGGGGGTAACCCGCCAGGGGGCCCTTCTGAACGGCTTCCTGCAGGCCCTTCTCAACGGCGGGGTAGAAGTTCCGGGGCACGGAGCCGCCGAAGACTTCCTCGGCGAAAATCAGATCGTCCTGCTCGTCCTGGGGCTCGAAGCGCACCCACACGTCGCCGAACTGGCCGGAACCGCCGGTCTGCTTCTTGTGACGGCCGTGAGCCTGGACGGTCTTCTTGATCTTCTCACGGTAAGCCACCTTGGCGGGCAGCAGCACCGCATCCACGCCGAAACGGCTCTTGAGTTTGGAAACCAGCACATCCAGCTGCTGGTCACCGGCGCCGGACAGCACCAGCTGCTTGGTCTCGGCGTTGTTCACCAGATGGAAGGAGGGATCTTCCTCGTTCAGGCGGTTCAGGCCCGCGCCGACCTTGTCTTCCTGACCCTTGGTCTTGGGAGCGATGGCCATGGAGTAGCAGGCGGGGGCGTAGGGAATCTGCTTAAGGCTAACCACCTTTCTGGGGTCGCACAGGGTGTCGCCGGTCTTGACCTTGTCCATCTTGCCGATGGCGCCGATGTCGCCGCAGGAGAGGACCTTAGCTTCCGTGGCCTTCTTGCCGCACATGGTGTAGAGTCTGCCCAGCTTCTCGGTCTCACCGGTGCGGGCGTTGACCAGAGTGGTATCAGAGGTGATCTCGCCGGACAGAACCTTGATGAAGGAATACTTGCCGTACTGGTCGGAGACGGTCTTCCACACAAAGGCAGAGGGCACGCCGCCGGGAGAGACAACGAATTCCTCGGTCTCGCCGTCGGCATTGGTAGCCTTGTGATAGTTGCCCTCGGCGGGGTTGGGCAGCAGATCGATGATGTGATCCATCAGCATGAGGCTTCCCAGACAGGTGACGCCGGAGCCGCAGAGCACGGGGAACAGGCTCAGCTCTTCCACGCCCTTGTGCAGACCGTCCAGCATTTCCCGGTAAGTAAACTCGTCGCCCTCGAAGAAGCGATCCATCAGCGCCTCGTCGGTCTCGGCCACGGCTTCCTTCAGAGCGTCGTTGAACTCCTCGATGACGGGCAGCTTGTCCTCGGGGACCTCGATCTCCACCCGCTTCAGCTTCTGCATCTCGTAGGCCCGCTTGTTCAGCACGTCGATGATGCCGGTGACCTTGTGGCTGCCGTCCCAGATGGGCACGACCACAGGGGCTATCTTGTTGCCGTATTTTCCACGCAGGGCCTCGAAGGTGGCGTTGTAGTCGGAGTTGTCCTCGTCCACCTTGGAGATGTAGACGAAGCGGGGCATATTGCGCTCTTCGCAGTACTTCCATGCCTTCTCAAAGCCCACGGTGATGCCGTCCTTGGCGGAGCACACCAGAATGGCAGCGTCGGCGGCCCGCAGGGCCTCCATGACAGCGCCGGAGAAGTCGAACGCGCCGGGGGTGTCCAGCAGATTGATCTTGATGTTCTTATATTCCAGAGGCACCACAGAGGTGGAGATGGAAATGTGGCGCTTGATCTCCTCGGGGTCGTAATCGCAAACGGTGTTGCCGTCGGCATTCTTGCCGATTCGGTCGATGGCACCGGTCATGTACAGTAAGCTCTCCGCCAGCGCGGACTTGCCGGAGCCGCTGTGGCCCAGCAGGCAGATGTTACGGATGGAATTAACAGTATACATAGTGGTCTAATACTCCTTTCGGGAAGGGCACCCCTCCCACAGCTTGTCTTCGGTGCCGGGCACCGCAATAAGGACATTATACACGAAAGAAGCGCTTTATGCAATGCTTATTTTCGTCAGATTGCAAAATTGTGTAATTTCTCCCATGGACAGATGGTTTCCTGTGCAAAACAGACAAATTCCAGCTTTGGAATTTGTGCCAGCTCACAAAGTCAGTTGACAGTTGATAGTTGGCAGTGGAAAGTTTCGGTGTCCCTTCGGGATGATTGAAAACCCACGGCAGAACGCGACCGAGTAAAACCCAGCAGCGTAACGACTACTGCCCGGCTTCGTAACGCATTGGCTGGCCGCCCTGCGGCCAGCATCGTCAGCGGCGACTCGCCGCAAAAACCGCCTCTTGGGAAAAGGGAAGCGGTCAAACGTTGCAATCGCCTGTATCCTATGGTATGATACCCTTGCAGTCAGGGCAGATCGGCTCAACCACCACCCTTAGACAGATAGACGGGAGGTGGTTGCCATGACATTGACGGAAGTTCTGGAACTTCTTACATTGTTAGCCGTCGTCATTTTTGGCGTTATTGAAGTAACGAAGAAATGACCGCCCTCCGGCACGGAAAGCGGCCAATCTTCACATAGCGACTGTGGTTGAGCCGTGACCGTTACCCCGGTCGCTGCCCATACTGCCTTGGGGGACCGACACTCCCCCAAGTTCTTTTTTATGATAGCACAAACCGTGCTCCCTGTCAATCACCTCACAGAGATGGCATAAAAATGACCGCTCCCTGAAAAATCAGGAAGCGGCCGATCTGGGAGGAAAACTATCAATTATCAACTGCCCATTGCCAGGAATTCCGCTGGGTCAACGGGGGCGTCATTGCAGGTCACGCCGAAATGGACGTGGGTTCCCAGCGTGCTCTCCACCAGGGCGGTGTCCGAGGCATAGCCGATTACCTGCCCCATGGTCACCGTGTCCCCTGGCTTCACGGATACGTTTTCCGCCAGGGACGCGTATTTCGTGGTGTAGCCGTCAGCGTGGCGGATGACCACGGTGGTGCCCATGGCATCATCCTCAAAGACGGTATACACCTCACCGTCCGCGGCGGCCTTCACCTCCGCCCCGGCTTCCGCCGCCAGATCCACGCCATTGTGAACCCGCCAGTCCCGGGTGGTCTGGTTGTAGCTCAGAGCCTCCATGGAGTAGCCGAAGATGGAATCCCCGGACACCGGGGACATGGTCTTCATGGGCTTTTTCTCCGTGGGGGCGGTGGTCGTCGCCTCCGTAGCCGCCGGTTTGGTGGCCTTGGGAGCGGGCTGGGTGGCGATGACCGGCACATCCACCTCGTCCTCGATCAGTGCGGGTACCTCCCCCACAGTCTCCTCCAGAGAAACCGGTTCTGCCTGATTGGCGTTTCTGTAGTACACATAGCCAGTGATCCCGATTGCCGCGGCGCACAGGATCAGGGCTATGTAGTAGCCCTGACCGCCGCGGCGGGAACGTTTGTTGTCGCTCATAAATAAGCACCTCCGAGGCTGATTATGGGCAGGAATTTGGGAGTTTAAACACATTTCATAAAAAATCTCCGTAGGGCGGGGTCATGACCCCGCCCTACGATATCCTTACCTTGGCACCACGCCGTTGGTCAGAGCCTGGGTAAAGGTAAACTCGTAGCTGACCACGTTTTCCTTCGGCTCCTGGGTCAGCTCCAGCCCGGTGAAATAGCAGTAGCGGATGCCCCAAATGGGATGCTCCAGATTTCCCGCGGTCTTGTCCTCAAAGAGCTTTTGCAGCTTCTTAAACTCGGCGTAGGCGTTGGGGCCGGAGAAGGTGCCGCTGCCTGTAATGGTGCGCTTCAAATCCCCCATCCCCTGAAAATACGCCACGCCGTCCAGCACCTCATACTGCGGTTCCCGGCTGGTCTTCTCCACATAGGTGTGAGGATTCTGGGGCCATACGAAGGTTTTATAGCTCAGATAATCCACCCGCTGTCTCCTTTCTTCCAAGGGCCACGCCCTTATGAATCCGCCGCAGGCCCGCCTTGCTGTACTCCCGCCGGGTGGTGACCCAGTTGCACTGGCTAAATTCCTCGCGTTTTTCGTCGGTTACCAGCTTCAGCGTGAAGTTCATCCCCGGCTCCTGTTCCACCGCCGACCCGGCGGGAATCACCTCCTCCAGCTCGATGTTCCAGTAATGGCAGCCGTCGCTGACCCCCACGGGAGCAGCCTCTCCCATGGAAAACTCCACCTGCCGCCCGGTGACCTCCTCGATGTGGATGTTCGTGGCGAACAGCTGCAATTCCCCATTCACGAAGCAGTAGAACCCGGGCCAGATCATGCAGCTGTTTTCCTCGGTGGTGCCGGTGAAGGTGGCGAGGATGCTGACCACATACACCTGAGACACGCCGTCGTAGGTGCACCCGTTCTGGACGCACACCGCCCCCTCCCAGCGCAGGATCTCCGTAGCCCGCAGGGCCTCCACCTCGCAGGCGGTGCCGCCGGTGGCGGCGGGCGTGATGATGCAGACCTCCATGGTCACGGTGAGGTTGGCCCGATCCACCTTCTCGATGTGGGCCGTGGCCACGGTTTCCCCGATCTGGGGATATTTCTGCCCCGGGTAGGCAACGTCCGCCCGAAACCCGGCCTGCCGCAGCCGCCGCAGAACTAACTCAAGGATTGAGTACCCCATGTATCGTTGACTCCCTTCTCCACGCACAGCCCCCACTGGTAAATGGGCTGATTGCCGAAATAATACGGTTCTACTCGACGGAACAGATAGGATTTTTCCCCCAGAAGCAGGGTATCTCCCTCCTTCACCGCCGCGTCGGCGGGGCCGATGTAAACGTACTGTCCCCGTGAAATCTCTCCCAGCAGGGACACCACGCTTTCCATATTCTGCCAGCTTTTGGAATTGACCGCCCGGAAAAAGCCCCGGACGGTCTTGTGTTCCTCCGCGCTGACGATGGTCATGTCCGTACCCCACCGGGCCATCAGGGTTTCCATCGTCTTTCGCATCCTACACCCCCAGAAACACGAAGCCGCTTTTCAGGTAGGGCGCCAGCAGCGCCAGCGCCTCCCCCTGAAAATCTCCAACCTGTCCCTTTTTCACCGTCAGGTCACCGGCCCGGAATTCCTGAATGTCCCGTCCCTGGCTCCACCGGGCATAGGCCATCAGGCTTGCCGCCGTGACGAAGGGCTCCCGGATGTCCTCCGGGGCAACGCCGTCACGAAGCTGCCCCGTCAGAAGCGCCACGGCCACCCCGCACAGCAGCCGCAGCCGCTCGTCCATTTCCCCGGCAAGCAGTTCCGCCTGAGCAATCACCTGATCCGCGATCATCATACATTCAGCACCTTTGCCGCGCCGTCGCAGATCTTGCCAAAGCCGGAAATAGAGGTGATGGCAGCCCGCTCCAGCTGACGGTCGATGAGCTTGTCGTACTCCACCAGCACGTCCCCGGCACGCACCAGCTCCAGGGCGTAGCGGTTGTCGAGGCCGATGATCACCCCGTCGGCAACGGCGGAGGTGCGGTGCAGCTGAGCGCCCAGGGGAGAGGTCAGCTTGCCGGTGCCCTGGAAGTTCAGGCCCGTCAGGGGATTCTGGAGTTCCGGCACCTTCAAAAGCTTCGTCATGGTGGAGGTGGAGCACAGGATGGTGTTCATGGTGTAGGGGTCGAACTGGCCCCAGAATTCCACCAGCTGGTCATAGCTCAGGGTACCTCTGGTGCCGGAGATGGGGCCGGTGCCGATGGTGTACTGGGTGGCAGCGTTGTCGTTGCCGTCGCCCTCGATCAGCACCTTCACCGCGTCAGATAGCTGCTGCTTCTGGATGTGGGCGCCGATCTGGCGCAGCATGACGCTGAACAGATCCAGCTTCTGGAACCGCAGGGCCTCATAGGAGGCCACCAGCATCCGGCCCCGCTTGGAAAGGCTCACCAGATGCTCCTTGGTCTTGACCTCGGTTTCGGGAATAGTCTCTCCCTCGGCAACATCCTTCAGCTCCTTGTCCGCGTCCGTGGGATTACTATAGATGGAGCGGTAGTCCATGGCATCGATGACGGTGGTGGTGGCGGTGATGGCGGGAAGAATGTCGTTTTCCTCCATGCCCTGCCGGACGGTGCGGGCGATGTACTCGGGGAACAGCACCGCGGAATCCATGGTGCGGAAGAACTTCTCCACGGGAGAAGATCCCGCGCCCTTGGCCCGGATGCCGAAGCGCTTCAGCTGCCGCTGAAAAGCGTCGGTGCCCTCCAGGGCTGTGCCCCGGTAGTTCTCACTGGGATCCAGAGATTCCAGCACCTGGGTAAAGCTCATACCCGCCTGACGATACATACCCTTTTCCAGTTTCAGATTGTCATAACCCATTTTTCATTTCCTCCTGTAATTAAATAATGTATATGGTCACCGGAATTCACCGGGAAACCAACGAATTTGTCATCCTGAGCGAGCGGAAGCGAGTCGAAGGATCTTTCAGCCGATGGAACCCAACCGCTTTCGCAGATGCGAAGATTCCTCGACTGCGCTTCGCTCCGCTCGGAATGACATTTCTGATCAAATCAAAAACCCACTCTCCACTTCCCCGCCCTTTCCAGTAAAGCCTCCCAGTTGGGTAACCACGGGCAGGCTTTCATCCAGACGGCTCTGCAAAGCTTCCTTCAGGGCCAGCAGGTCATCGGCAGCTGCGGTTTTAGTCAAATTCCGCAGAACCGGCTCAGAAACCCCCAGTTCCAGCGCCAGCCCCAGCCGCACCACGCCATCCTCCAGATCCTTGCGGTAACGGCGGCCCAGTTCCGCCTCCTTGCACAGGGCGCGGTACTCCGCCTGTGCTCCATTAGCTTCCGCCAGCTCTTTGAGCTTCATGCCGCCGCCCATACCTTTCAGCACCCCGGCCTCCCTCTGGGCGGGCACCGCCACGAAGGAGAACTCATAGGCATCCACCGGCTCCTTGAGAATCACGGCGCATACTTCCCCCTCATAGCTTTCTCCCTTGACGTGTCCGCAGGTGCCGTACTCGCTGCCGCAGATGCTGCACACCGCCCGGGCCATGGCGCAGCCCACGCTCACCTCTTTCTTGATGCCCGCCTCGATGTCGGCAATGATTTCCTCATTGGCCCCGCCCCGGCGGATGTAGGCCCAGGCCTTGATGTAGCTCACATCCTTGTCCTTCACCACCTGGGTTTCAAAAATCCGGGCGATCTGGTTGTCCGCGCTCCACTTGTGGTCAACGATGCCGGTCTTGCCGATGAACAGCTTGGCCAGGGCAGGCAGGGCGGCGGTATCAAACCGCTCTCCGTCCCGGTCAATCTGGTCATCGCACAGCCGCAGGGAGAATACATACACCTGCTCCCCATTGAGCCTTGTTTTTGCCAGAGCGTTAATTCTCTCCAGCTGCATGGCGGTAGGCGCCCCGCTGGTCACCGCCTCCGCCGCTTTCCTGATTTCCATGTCATTCCTCCTTAGATTGCTGTCATTGCGAACCAGCGCGCACGCTGGTGTGGCAATCCCCTCAATTACCGCACGCCTCTGCCCGGTACTTCTCCGCCTGGGCACGGTAGAGATCGGCCTGTGCCTCCTGGGTAATATCCTGAAGGCTGATGTCGTCCCACTGAATCTCCACCCGGTTGTCGAGACCTTCCAGGGCAAGATAGGTCTGGCAGATCTTCCGCATGGCAGGCTCCACCGCCCGGCGCAGGGCCCACAGCTCCGAGGTGAGCAGATCCGCCTGCTGGGTGCTCATGCGTTCCGTGGTACTCCAGCTTAAGCCCAGCAGAAAGGGGGGCAGGCCGGTTTTCGCCACCAGCTGCTCCAAAATCTGCCGCACGGGCACCTGAGAATCCAGAATGGGAGCCTCCCCGCCGATGACCTTGATCTCCACATCTCCCACTGCCACGAAGTCCCGGACGGTGCCGTTTTTGCTGTCCTCCATGGCCTTGGCCCATTCCTCCGCCAGAAGCCGGCCCCGCTCCTGCGCCGCCGCGCCGTCCAGTTCCTCGCCGCCCTTGCAGGTGACGCTGTAGCGGATATTTCCCGCCCGCTCCCAGTTGGTGCCGATGGTGTTGTAGATTTTCAGCAGAATATCCGCCAAAAAGGGCATCCCCCGGAACAGGCTCACGCCGTAAGGGTGGGCAGGCTCCGGGTGCCAGGTGGTGAACAGCAGCAGGTTCTGGTAGGGCAGGGGCCGCATCAGCCCGTGCTCGTCCATGCCCCACAGCACGGTATCAAGGGCGTTGTCGCCCTCCTGAACCTCCAGCTTCGTCACGTCGCCCCAGCACACCGCCCGCAGCTTTCCGCCGGCCACCACCAGTTCGCCCACGGCCCGGCCGTAGGTCAGCAGGCTGTCGAGATAGCCGCTTAAAAAACTCTCAATGCCCATCTGTCCCCGGCCGCAGGGCATCGTTTCAAGAAACTGGTTCAGTTTCCGCTGAGCTTCGGGGCTTCCACACTTCACCTGAAAGCCGCCGCAGAGCCTGACCATCTTCCCCACGGCGGCATCCAGCACCGGGATGGCCTCCCGCATTTCCCGGTACACCCGCTCCTCTCCGCCGCCTAAAGGGACAAAGCCCCTTAAGCCTCCGAAAGGGTGGGTGTCCCCGCAGCGCAGCTGGCACACCGCCGCCACACCGCCGGATTTCTTCTTCCGTTTCAATTGAACAACTCCTTCCAATACCATGTCATTGCGAACCAGTCAGCAGACTGGTGTGGCAATCCGTTCTCCTTTTCGCATTGGATACGAGATAGGAACGGAAAAAGGGGAACGGATTGCCACGTCGGGCTTCGCCCTCCTCGCAATGACGTACTTCTATTGTCTTCCCCGTACTACAGAACACGCCGCAAACCCACCGCTTTGCTCCCCCAGCACGGTGGACACGAAATAGCGCATATCGTCCATGGCGTGGTCGTGCTCCTTGCGCACCCGATCCTTGCCGCCCCCCGGCTCCCAGAGGTACTCCCCCATCTCCCGGATGCAGTCGGCGCAACCCTCACAGATCACGATTTTTCCCGTCTTCAGGCAGTCGGAGGTAAGGCGGATGCCGCTGAGCACATCATTTTTCGCTTTACGTACCCGCCAGCCCTTCCGCCGCAGCACCTCTATGAAGCTGGCAGCGGAAGGGTCCACAATCACCGCCTGAATGGGGTTTCCTCCCGCCAGTTGGGATAGCGCCACGGCGTACTCCTCGTCGGTCATTTGGCGCTTTTCCTTCCGGGAGTCGAAGTAGAATTCCCTCACCCGGTACCATGTACCCTCCCGTTTCCCCCACAGTCCCATGGATGTGGGGTTCACCGTTCCGTAGTCGCAGGAAATGTACCATTTCTCGCAGCTTTCCGGGGCTTTCCCCAGCATATCCGCGGAGAAAAAGTCGTAGACCCGGCCTTCCGCCTGCACCCACTGACCCAGCACATACCGCTGGTAGAATACCCCCGTATAGAGCCTTCTGTAGCGCTCCCGGATACCTTCCGTCAGGGAGGGGTTGTCTTCCATGGTAAACTTCAGCCGCAGGCAGTTTCGCTTGTCCGCTTCCAGAATCCAGGTCTTGTAGAACCAGTGCTCCGGCCCTTCGGGGTTGCAGTTGAACCACAGCCGGCTCCCGGCAACCGAGCACCGGGCGCAGGCCTGCTCCACGAAGGAGCGGGGCATCAGGGCCGCCTCGTCCAGCAGCACCCCGGCAAAGGTGATGCCCTGAATGAGAGACGCGGAGCTTTCGTCCCGCCCGCCGAAGGTGTAGAAGCGGTTTTCGTGGCCCCATAGGGACAGAATGATCAGATTTTCCGTCCGTTTTTCCCGGCAGCTGGCCCCCAGAGCCTTGAGCCTCGGCAGGATCTCGGACAGAACATTTCTTCGCAGGGAGGAAATGGTCTTCCCGCAGACGCCGAATTTCTGCCCGTCAAAGCAGCACATGGCCCACAGGAAAAAGCTCAGCCCCATGGCTAACGTCTTGCCGGAGCGCACCGCCCCATCACAGACGATGGCCTCCTTATCACAGTAGGGCGAGTCCGGCATCCACCAGTTCATGACGATTTTTTGCTTGGGGGAAAAGGCCTTCATCCGTCCTCACCGCCCCGCAGTGCCTGCAAAAAGGCCTTCATCTCCCCCTCCTCATCGCCCACCATCCCGCCGAGGGCTTCCAGCGCCCGAAGCCGGTCGATGAGCTTTACCTCCACGGCCCCCCTGTCGCTCCGCTTGACCTCGCTGAGCAGGCTCAAGTCCAGCGCGTCCACCTGAGGGCTGTCTTCCAGCACCAGCTTTACGCAGTCGTTGGCCCGGCCGAAGGCCAATTCTGCCAGCCTTCGCTGGATGTCCCGCCGCTGGAGGTGACCCATGCGCACCCGCCGCTCCAGCGGACTTTCCTTTGCTTCCTGTTTCATTGAAACCTCCTTTCACAAGTAGTCTCAAATGGCTCTTTTTTTGCACGCAGCCATGCAAAATTTTCAAAAATAATTTGAAAAACCTGAAAAAAACAAAAACCCCCGAGAGGAGGCGTAGTTTGGGAAAGGAGAATTTAGCGAACTAACGCACCCCTTGCCCTCCCCTGTGGGGCGGGTGGCCGAGCTTTCGCCAAAGAACAAATAAAGCCAGAGTGCGCGGAACGCACTCTGGCTTTTGTATTGGGTTTTACTACTTGGTCTTGTTCTTTCTCAGAAGCACCACGCTCTGAATCAGCAGGAACAGGCAGATCATGGCGGCGACGGTGATGTTCGTCCACCATGCCTCGTCCAGACCGAGGGAGGACACGATGTTCTTGATGGTGTTCAGGGACAGCACCCCGAAGAAGGTGCCCACCACATTGCCCACGCCGCCGGTCAGCATGGTGCCGCCGATGATGGAGGAGGCAATGGCGTTCATTTCCGCGCCGCTGGCGTGGCTGGGAGAGCCGGAGCCAACGTGCAGGAAGTACACGAAGCCACCGATGCCCGCCAGGGTGCTGCACAGCAGATGGGCCAGGAACTTGGTGCGCCGGACGTTGATGCCCAGCATATTGGCAGAAGCCATGTTGCCGCCCACGGCGTAGAAGCAGCGGCCCAGTTTGCCCCAGCGCAGCAGGACGAACAGGGCGATGACGATGACGATTGCCACGATGACGCCCGGCTCCACATAGGCGGGGACGTACTTGCCCAGCTTGTTGATGCTGCCCATGCCGGGAACATAGACACGGGTGGCTTTCAGGGCCTGGAAGGCCTCATGCTGCACGTTAAACTGGGTGGAATTGACGATGGTGGTCATGCCCTTGGCGAAGAACATACCGGCAAGGGACACGATGAAGGGCTGGATTTCCAGATAGGCAACCAGATAGCCCTGCACCAGGCCAAAGGCCACGCCAATGCCCAGCGCGATGAGCATGGCGGTCAGAACGCTGCCGTTATGGTAGTCCAGATGGACAGCGCAGCTCATGCAGACCAGCGCGGTCAGCGTACCCACGGAAATATCGATGCCGCCGGTGATCATGACGATGGACATGCCGCAGGACAGGATAATCAGCGCCGCGTTGTCATTGAGGATGTTGAAAAATGCCTGGGGCTTGCGGAAGCCTGCGCCCAGCAGGGCGATGGCACTGACGTACATCACCACAAACACCACCATGGTGATGGCCAGCAGCAGGTTGGTATCGGACATATTGCTGATGGACAGGCGTCCGTTCTTTGTCTTCGGTGCCATATCAGACCGCCTCCTTTGCTGCTGCCTTGCCGGGGAAGAGCTGTTTCCACAGCTTGGCGGTGCGCTCCCGGACAACAGGGGCGCTCATGACCACCAGAATGATGACCACCACCGCTTTATAAGCGGGCAGGGCATCAGAGGCCACGTTGAACTTGTACAGGGTCGTGGTCAGGAACTGAATGACGTAGGCGCCCAGAATGGAGGCCGCCATGTTGAACTTGCCGCCGCTGAGGGCATTGCCGCCCAGGGCCACCGCCAAAATGGCGTCCATCTCGATGTCCTTGGCAATGACAGAATAGTTGATGGTGGAGATGCGGCTGACCTTGATGAGCGCCGCCACCGCCACGCACAGACCCAGCACCACATAGGTCAGGAACTTGACAAAGGCAGGGTCAATACCGTTCAGGCGGGAGGAATGGGCGTTGATGCCAACGGACTGGGTCATCAGGCCCAGAGTGGTGAATTTCAGTGCCAGCGCAATCACAATCATGCAGACCACGGCGATAAACACCGGGGTGGGAATGGGAATGCCGGGAATGAAATTACCGAAGTAGCCGAAGCTGGGATCGTTGATGATGGGCAGCTCGTTGTTGTTGATCCAGGCGGCGATGGAGCGGCCCGCAGTAAACAGGATCAGGGTCGCGACCATGGGCTGGATCTTAAAGTAGGCAACCAGCGCGCCGTTGAAGGCACCGAAGAGCATTGCCACAACGCAGGCCACTAAGAACGCCACAATGATGGGCGCCTGCATGGTCTCCGGCCGGGCCTCGGTGCCGCAGAGCACCCGCAGGATCACGGAGCCGGCAATGGCGATGGCCGCGCCCACGGAGATATCCTGTCCGCCGGAAGCGGAGGTGACCAGCGTCATGCCGATGGCGAGAATCACCAGCTCGGAGGCGTTGTTCAGAATCGTGATCAGGTAGCCGGACAGAACGGGGTCGCCGTTGCTGTTCTGACCCATGGTGATCTTGAAGAAGCTGGGATCGGCGATCAGGTTGAAAACAATCAGAATCAACAGTGCGGCCAGTGGGATAAAGATCTGCTGGCGCACCAGATTTTTCAGCCACGCGCCGGGCTTCATGGGAGTATCCAGTCTTTCCATATCAGTTCTCACCTCCGGCAATGGTCGCCATGATCTTGGTCTGGTTCAGGTCGTCCCCGGACAGCTCGCCCACCACCTTGCGGTCACGCATGACCACCAGACGGGAGCAGGTGCGGAGCATTTCGTCGATTTCGGAAGAGATAAAGGTAACGCTCTTGCCCTCGGAGGCAAGCTGCAGCACCAGCTTCTGAATCTCGATCTTGGTACCCACGTCGATGCCCCGGGTGGGCTCGTCCAGAATCAGGTACTTGGGATGGGTCAGCAGCCACCGGGCCAGAATCACCTTCTGCTGGTTGCCGCCGGACAGCTGCTTGATGGGCGTGTCAGAGGAAGCCGTCTTAATTTCAAGCAGGCGGATGTACTCGTCGGCAAAGGCCTCGGCCTGGGCCCGGGAGATGGGCTTTAAGAAGCCCTTCATGACCTGCAGGGCCAGAATGATGTTGTCCCGGACGGACAGATCACCCACGATACCGTCCTGCTTGCGGTCCTCCGGCAGATAGCCGATGCCCAGCTTCATGGCATCCAAGGGCCTATTGATGGTGACCTTCTGACCATCCATCATCACGGTGCCGCCGGTCTTCTTGTCAGCGCCGAAGATGGCACGGACGCACTCGCTTCGGCCGGAGCCCAGCAGGCCGGTAAAGCCGTTGACCTCGCCCTTCTGAATGTGGAAGTCGAAGGGTTTGATGCCCTCCGCGCTGGAAAGGCCCTGGGCTTCCAGAACCGGGGTGCCCGCGTCCACCTGGGCCGCTTCGTCCTCCCTGCGGATGGAGGCCATATCGTCCAGCTCCTTGCCCAGCATCTTGGAGACCAGCTGAACCCGGGGAAGCTCCTCAATCACATACTCGCCCACCAGCTGGCCATCCCGCAATACGGTGATCCGATCGCAGACCTCGTAGACCTGATCGAGGAAGTGGGTGACAAAGATGATGCCCACGCCCTTTGCCCGCAGGTCACGCATCAGGGTAAAGAGCTTGGCAACCTCCTGCTCGTCCAGCGAGGAGGTAGGCTCGTCCAGAATCAGAACCTTGCAGTCCATGTCCACCGCCCGGGCGATGGCAACCATCTGCTGCACAGCGATGGAGCAGCTGCCCAGCTGCTGAGTGGGCTTGGCGGGAATGCCCAGGTTTTCCAGGAGCTTTGCCGCACCAGCGTTCATCTTGCGCCAGTTGGTCAGGCTGCCTTTGGTTCTGCCGATATACATATTCTCCGCCACCGTCAGGTTGGGGCAGAGGGTTATTTCCTGATAAACGGTACTGATGCCCGCGTTCTGGGCTTCCTGAGGGGAACGGATGGACACCGCGCCCTGGTGTCCCTTGATATGGATTTCGCCGCCGTCCTTTTCATAGACGCCGGTGAGAACTTTGATCAGGGTGGATTTTCCCGCGCCGTTTTCGCCCATCAGCGCGTGAATTTCTCCCTCCCGCAGCGTAAAGTCTACATTCTGCAGCGCTTTGACACCGGGGAAATATTTGCAAATGCCGCGCATTTCGAGAACTGCGCCTTCCTGCATAGTCATCTACCTCCATCTGCCGGAATACTCCGGCGGGGTCGTTTTCTCAATCAAACGAGGAGGGCACGCGGCGCGGCTGGATGAGCCGAACCGCGTGCCCGGGATTTACTTTTTAATCTGTATTTCTACAAATCAGATGCCGTAGGTATCAACGTCAGCCTGAGTGATGGTGGAAGCGTCGAAGCCCTTCTCATCCATGATGATGGTCTTGGTGGCGGGAGCGGTACCTGCCTCCAGGCCCTTGATGATCTCGGTGATGTAGCTGGCCTGGAAGGGGTTGCACTGACCGTCGTAGTTCCAGTTGCCCTTCAGCAGCTCTTCCAGAGCCCACTTGTTGCAGTCGAAGCCCATGACGATGACGTCGCCGTTCACACCGTGGGTGATGCCGGAAGCGTCCAGAGCAGCCACAGCGCCCTTGGCCATGTCGTCGTTCTCAGCGTAGATAACGTTGAATTCCTTGCCGGAGTCGATGACGGCCTGAACGATCTGCTGGGCGTTCTCGGCGTTCCACTCAGCGGTCTGCTGGGTGACGATATTCCAGTTGTCCTTGGCGGCGACCATCTCGTCCAGAGCGCCGGAACGGCCGATCTGAGCGGCGGAGCCCATGACACCCTGAATGTGGATCACGTTATAGACGTCCTTGTTCTGAGAAGCCAGCCAGTCAACAGCGGTCTTGCCTTCCTTGGCCATGTCGGAGACGATGGAAGCGGCGTACAGGCTCTCGTCAGCGTCGATGGTACGGTCGAACAGGATGACCTGGATGCCGGCGTCCTGAGCGTCCTTCAGAACGGTGTCCCAGCCGGAGGTGCCGGCAGCGGACAGCAGCAGGTAGTCAACTTCGTCCTGGATGAACTTCTGAGCGGCAGCGATCTGCTCTTCGTTCTTCAGGCTGTAGGCGAAAGAAGCATCGTAGCCGTTCTCCTTGGTGAAGGTGGCCTTCATGTCCTTGTCGTTGGCGGTACGGTAGCCGGACTCGTTGGGGTCGTTGTTGATGATGCCGACCTTGATCAGCTCAGCCTCGGGAGCGGCAGGAGCCTCGGTGGCGGCGGGAGCCTCAGCCTTGGGGGCCTCGGTAGCGGCGGGAGCCTGGGTAGCAGCGGGGGCAGCGGAACCGCCGCAGGCAGCCAGAGCCAGAACCATTGTCAGAACCAGCAGTACGCTCAGGATCTTCTTCATGATTGTTTCCTCAACTTTCTTGATTTGAATTAGAGGTGTTCGCTTGACCTCTTGAGAGCATTAAAGCACATCTTTTTTCCTTCGTCAATAGGAAATAGTGCATAATGCTCAAGTTCGTATCCTTAAATAATACAAATATTCGTGCACCATCCCTATATTAAATACAAATTTTTCGTATTTTCGCTTGCCGGTTTGTTTTTTTACGAAAGGGGCTTGGATTTGGTTGATTTTTTTAAGAAATCCCCGGGGCAGTCACACCGCCCCGGGGTTTGGCAAGTTGCACACACGGGCTGATAATCAATTCAGCCCATGGGAAAAAGTTGATTTTTTTACGCCGGAATTTCAATATTCCCGGCCGTCGATGATCTCCTGGGTCAGATTTCTCGACGTAAACTGCTGTTCTTCGATGTAGTGATGCTTCTGGGGCGTGAATCCCTTCTCGATGGATTGGATGGTGTCGTCCACCAGCGGGCCCAGCAGTGGGTTACATTCCACCGCCAAGGCAATCTTCCCTTCCATGCACAGCTTCAGGGCGTTGCGGGTGGCGTCGAAGCAGATCACGTTCACATCCCTGCCACAGCGGTAGCCCCGCTTTTCCAGCGCCTCGATGGCGCCGAAGGCCTCGTTGTCGTTCTCGCAGTACACCACGTCGATTTCCTGCTCCGGCGGCAGCTCGTCTAAGTAACGGCACATAACCTCGTAGGTTTTCGCCTGGGTGAAATCCCCGTCCAGCTGGGCAAGCAGATTCCAGTTTTCATGGGCTGCCAGCCCTTCCTCCAGCGCGCCCGTGCGGCCCAGCTGTGCCGTGGAGCCGGGGGTGCCCTGAATGTGGACGATGTTCACCGCCCCGGCGCGCATACAGTATTCCCGCTCGATCCAGGTCACGGCCTTTCTGCCCTGGGCGTAGAAATCGGAGCCGACGTGGGCTGCGTACAGGCTGTCATCCTCCACGTCCACCATTCGGTCTACCAGAATCACCGGGATTCCCGCGTCCCGTGCTTCCTGCAGGACAGAGTCCCAGCCCGTTTCACTCAGGGGCATGAGCACGATGTAATCCACCCTTTGCTGGATAAACCGGCGCACGGCGATGATCTGGTTCTCCTGAATCTGCCGGGCATCCTCAAAGAGCATTCGGTAGCCCCGGCTCTCGGTGAATACGGACTTCATGGACTCGGAATTGGCAACCCGCCAGTCCGACTCCGCCCCCACCTGAGAAATACCCACGACGATCAGGTTTTCCTCCTCGGGCTGCTCCGGCGCGGTTTTCCCGCAGCCCGTCAGGAGGATCAGGGTCAGAACAAGACAAATCAGGCGTTTCACCGGCTCACCGCCTCCTTTCGCGTATAGGGGATCCGGGCGGTAACGGTGGTGCCCAGCCCTTCCTCACTGTGGATGCGCAGGCCGTATTCCGGCCCGAATTGCAGCATCAGCCGCTGATTCACGGCAGACAGGCCGAAGCCCACCCGCTCCTGACGCTCCATGGCGGAGCGCAGCTGGGAAAGCCTTTCTCTTGTCATGCCCACGCCGTTGTCCTCCACCCGCAGCAGCACGCAGCCGTCCTCCAGACGGCCCGTAATGCGGATGGTGCCCTTTGCCCGCTTGAGCTTGATGCCGTGATAGAGAGCATTTTCCACCAGCGGCTGCAAGGTCAGCTTGGGCAGCATGGCATCGTGAAGTCCCGGGTCAATGTCCACGGTGTATTCCATAATATCCTTGTAGCGGGCGTGCTGGATTTGCAGGTAGCTGCGCACATGGCGCTCCTCCTCCGCCAGCGTGATTACGTCCTCGCCGCGGCTCAGGGAGTGGCGGAAAAAGCTGGACAGGTTCGACACCATATCCACAGCCTCCTGCTGCTTGTCCGCCTCAATGAGCCAGATGATGGTGTCCATGGTGTTGTAGAGAAAATGGGGGTTGATCTGGGCCTGCAAAAGGGCCAGCTCCGTCCGGCGCAGGCTCTCCTGCCGCTGGCGGCTTTCCCGCATCTGCTCGTCCAGCCTGCCGATCATCTGTTCCATGCCCTCACTGAGGGTATGGATCTCCCGGATCTCCGAGGGCACCGGCTCCTGAACCGTCAGATCGCCGCCGGCGACGTTTTCCACCCGGCCGCACATTTCCTCCAGCGGCCCGGTGATGGAGCGGCTCAGACGGATGCTGTGGCGCAGCACAATGGCAATCGCCAGGGCGCAGACCACCGTAATCAGGCCGATCTCCACCCGAACCTGCCGGGCAACCTCCTGCTGCACGGCGTTCAGCTCCGCCGCCTCATAGTAGAGGTAGGTGTACATATACTCCTCCACCAGGGAGGTCAGCACATAGACGTTGTTTTCCAGCTGGGTCAGCCGCTGGTCATAGTCGGTAGTCTTCTCGATCTGATAAATCTTTCCCTCCAGATTTTCGCACAGATCCAGCACGCTGGTGATGGCCTGCCGGCTGTTTTTCTGGGTGGTGGTATCGATCAGTGCTTTGGCAAGAATCTGAGCCGCCCGGACTTCTTCGATGGGCAGGCCCTGGGAATACTGGCTCTCGATGACGTAATAGTACATTCTCTGGTCGATGGTATCCTTGAATTCCCGGTTGAATTCCGATGCCGTGGTCACGTTGTGCAGCAGCCGCTCATAGTGGCTGCTGTAAGACCCCAGCATCAGCAGCACCGACACCAGCACCACCACCAGCACGATGCTGATGCCCGTCACCAGCCGCCGCAGCCGTCCCTTGATGGAATAGGTCTTCTTCATTTCTTTCCCTTTCCACTGCGGTAGTCCCTGGGGGTACAGCCCTGGGTTTTCTTGAACAGGAAGCTGAAATAGTGGGAATCCTTATAGCCCACCGCGGCGGCGATCTCGCCGGAACGCAGGTCGGAGGCGCGCAAAAGCTCTCTGGCCTTCTCCATCCGCTTGGCTGTCAGGTATTCCACAAAGGTGGTGCCCATTTCCTGACTGAACACGGCGGACAGATAGTTGGGACTTAAGTCCACTTCCTTCGCCACCCGGTTCAGGGAGATGTCCTCACATTGATAGTGCTCGTCAATATAGCGGATCGCCTGCTTCAGCTGATGCCTGTACTGGCTGCCCGTGACCCGATCCCGAAGCCGGATGGCTTGCAGCAAAATGTCGGATAAGTACCGTTTCAGGTCGTCGGCACTGATCTGCTGGCCCACCATGCCGAGACAGCTCAGATTGCCCAGATATTCCTTCTGCTCAACGCCTAATGCTTCCACAAATTGGGTCGCTGTGAACCGGGCGCTGAGCATCAGATACTGACAGAAGGGCCCCGACTCCAGGGCGTCCTCCAGGGAATGGGTATATTCGTCCACAAAGCTGGGAATTTCCTGGGCGCTGGCGTTTTGCAGCACGCCGGTGAGCATGGCGGGATTGACCTTATTCATATCCAGCCCCGACAGATCGTGGTCAGAGCCGGTGCCGGCGAGGGTCTTCACGGTCTGGGCGGTGAGAATGTGCTGTTCCGGCAGAATATGGCGGTAGGCCCACAGCCGGGACACCTCCTCAAAGCAGCCCGGCAGGGCGCTGAGCCGCTGGGTGGGGGTGCCCATGGCCACATACCAATTGAGTTCCGGGCCGAAGGTCTGGTACAGCTCCTGCACCTTGCGGACGCAGCGGTCCATGATCGCCTCCATATTCTCCTGCCGTTCCAGCAGCAGCACGGCAAAGCTGGTCAGGTTCCAGCGGAACAGGATGTACTCCGGGTGCTTGAGAAAATGGGCCACCATGCCGTCCCGGATCCGGGCCCCCGGCTCGGAATAGGATTCCGAGGCGCTGCCGCTTTCCGGCATAGCGGACACCAGCGCCAGATTGTAAGCCTTGGCCCGCAGGTCAAGATCCAGTTTTTCCGCCTGCTCGTAGATTTCCTGCACGCTTAGCTGTCCCGCCACGACCCGCTCCAGAAAGCGGCGGCGGGCGTACTGCTCGTAATCCTGGGCCTCCTGCTGGAACTGGGCCAGATAATTCTGCTGCGCCCGCTCTCCCTGAATTTTCTCCCGCACTTCTTCCAACACCTTTATGAGGGTGCTCTTGGTGATGGGCTTCAGAAGATACCGCTCCACGCCCAGTCCGATGGCGGTCTGGGCGTACTCAAAATCGTCGTAGCCTGAGAGGATGATGACCTTCATCTGCGGAAACTCCTGCAATACCAGCTTACTCAGGGCCAGCCCGTCCATGAAGGGCATCCGAATATCGGTGATCAGCACGTCCGGCCGGGTCTGCTGGATGAGCGGCAGGGCCATCTCCCCGTCACCGGCCTCGCCTACAAAGGTATAGCCGCACCGCGCCCAGGGCACGGTATCCCGGAGGGTCTCCCGGATGATGGTCTCGTCCTCTGCCAAAAATACACGCAGCATGGTTTTCTTCCTCTCTGATCAGGTAATTCAAAATTTAGTTGACAGTTGATAGTGGACAGTTGACAGTTGTGGTATCCCTTCGGGATAGAATAAAAAAGTCAACAAATACAAGATACAACGCGTTTTCCAAAAACCTTCCAAACCTGATTGTAAATTGTCCCACAGGGACTCCTTAACTGTCAACTGTCAACTATTCACTGTCAACTGACTTATTCTGCGATATCCCTCGCCACATGGATGCCGCTGGCGGAGGCGTGGGACAGCGAATGGGTGATGCCGCTGCCGTCGCCGATGATATACAGGCCGGGATAGCGGCTTTGCAGCTTCTCGTCCACTTCCACTTCCATATTATAAAACTTGACCTCCACGCCGTAGAGCAGGGTATCGTCGTTGGCGGTGCCGGGGGCCACCTTGTCGAGGGCGTAAATCATCTCAATGATGCCGTCCAAAATTCGCTTGGGCAGCACCAGACTCAGGTCGCCGGGGGTGGCATTGAGGGTGGGGGTCACGAAGGACTCCTCAATGCGGCTGGGGGTGGAACGGCGGCCCCGGATCAGATCGCCGAACCGCTGGACGATGACACCGCCACCCAGCATGTTGCTCAGGCGGGCAATGGACTCGCCGTAGCCGTTGGAGTCTTTGAAGGGCTCGGAAAAATGCTTGGCAACCAGCAGGGCAAAGTTGGTATTCTCCGTCTGCCGGGCCGGGTCTTCATAGCTGTGGCCGTTGACGGTGATGATACCGTTGGTATTCTCGTTGACCACGGCGCCCTTGGGGTTCATGCAGAAGGTACGGACCTTATCCTCATACTTCTTGGTCCGGTAGACAATTTTGCTCTCGTAGAGCTCGTCGGTCAGGTGGGAGAAGACGACGGCGGGGATCTCCACGCGCACACCGATATCGACGCGGTTCGACTTCGTGGGGATCTTGAGCTCCTGGCACACGCCCTCCATCCACTTGCTGCCGACGCGGCCGACGGAGACGATGCACTTGTCGCAGGTGTAGTCCGTCTCGCCGACGGTGACACGGTAGCCTTCGCCCTCGCGGGCGATGGTGGTGACGGGAGAATCGAAGTAGAAGTCGACCTTGTCCTTGAGCAGGTCATAGAGGTTCGAGAGCACAACGAGGTTCACGTCCGTGCCGAGATGGCGGACGGAGGCGTCGAGCAGATTCAGCTTATTCTGGATGCAGAGCTTTTTGAACTTTGTGCCGGCGGTGGAGTAGAGCTTCGTGCCCGCGCCGCCGTAGGCCATGTTGATCTCGTCGACATAGTGCATGAGGTCGAGCGCCTGCTTTTTGCCGATGTACTCGTGCAGCGTGCCGCCGAAGTCGTTGGTGATGTTGTATTTGCCGTCGGAAAATGCGCCCGCGCCGCCGAAACCGCTCATGATCGAGCAGCTCTTGCAGCGGATGCAGGACTTGACCTTGTCGCCGTCGATGGGGCAGTGGCGCTTTTCAAGGCTGTGACCGGCCTCGAACACGGCGACGCGCAGGTCGCTGCGATCCTTTGTCAGCTCGTAGGCGGAGAAGATGCCGCCGGGGCCGCCGCCAATGATGATGACGTTGTAATGCATGGAAGGAACCTCCATTTGATCCGGATTTGCCGGAGGAGCATCCCACCGGCGCAAAAATACATACTATATTGTAATAAAATGGCGGATAAAGTCAAGAGAAGAAGCGGAAAAAGGAACGGAAACATTTCCGCTCCTTTTTGTCTGAGTCTACATATTCTTCTTGATGCTCTTGATGGCGTTTTTTTCAAGGCGCGAGACCTGCGCCTGCGA
>JALFUW010000066.1 GCA_022786995.1 Clostridiales bacterium | reverse complement strand
ATCATTAAGAAGCATGTCATTGCGAGCCAGTGCGCACACTGGCGTGGCAATCCGTACTCCATATTGTAACGGGTACGTTATTAGAGCGTGAAAAGGGGAACGGATTGCCACGTCGGGCTTCGCCCTCCTCGCAATGACATCTTAATTCGGTAAATTCTCCTTTAACAGAACAGCCGCACCGTGCCATAGACAGGAAACGCCCCCGCCCGAATTTTTCGGGCGGGGGCATGATTCGTTGTGGGGTTCTACGGAGCCCTCAGGTTCCCAGATACGCCGCCTTCACGGCCTCGTTGCTGAGAAGATCTGCGCCGGTTCCCGTCAGGGTGATCCGGCCGGTTTCCATCACATAGCCAAGGTCGGCGGTTTTCAGGGCCATGTTGGCGTTCTGCTCGATGAGCAGCACCGTCACGCCCTGACGGTTAATCTCCTTGATGATGTCGAAGATGCCCCGGACGATGATGGGGGCGAGGCCCAGAGAGGGTTCGTCCATCATGATGACCTTGGGGCGGCTCATGAGGGCACGGCCCACCGCCAGCATCTGCTGCTCGCCGCCGGACAGGGTGCCGCCGGCCTGCCAGGAGCGCTCCTTCAGCCGGGGGAATAGGTCGTAGACCCAGTTTAAGTCGTCGGTCAGGTCGTCGTTACGCAGATACGCGCCGATTTTCAGGTTTTCCAGAACCGTCATATCCGGGAAGATCCGCCGTCCCTCGGGCACCAGGGTGATGCCCCGGGACACGATCAGGTTACTGTCCTTGCCGGTGATATCCTCGCCCTGAAAGGCGATGGAACCGGCGCTGGGCTTCACCAGTCCGGCAATGGCCCGGAGGGTGGAGCTTTTGCCCGCGCCGTTGGCGCCGATCAGGGTGACGATTTCCCCCTCGGGAACGTCCAAGGAAATGCCCTTGACGGCCTCGATGCCGCCGTAGTGCACCTGCAAATCCCGAATTTCCAGAATATTATTCATCCTCAGACACCCCCAGATAGGCCTCGATGACCCGCTTGTTGTGCTGTACCTCTTTGGGCACACCCCGGGCAATCTCACTGCCGAAATCAATGACGTAAATGTAGTCGGAAATTTTCATGACCAAGTCCATGTGGTGCTCAATGAGGAACACCGTCAGGTTGTGGGTATCCCGAATCTCCTGAATGTACTGGGCCAGCTCCTGGGTCTCCTGGGGGTTCATGCCCGCGGCAGGTTCGTCCAGCAGCAGCAGCTTCGGCTCGGTAGCCAGAGCCCGGGCGATTTCCAGACGGCGCTGGAGTCCGTAGGGCAGGCTGGTGGCGATTTCGTCCTTATACTGATCCAGCCCCTGCTCTTTGAGCAGTTCCATGGTCTCCTCCCGCATCCGGGCCTCCTCCTGGGCGTTGGCCCGGGTGATGGCGGAGAACACGTTCTGCTTTGCCCGCATATGCTTGGCAACCAGCACGTTCTCAAAAACCGTCATGCTCTTCCACAGACGGATGTTCTGGAAGGTTCGGGCGATGCCCAGCTCAACCACATGGTCGGGAGTGGGGTTCACAATTTTTTGGTTTACATAAGTCTGCGCTTCGCCGCCCAGATAGGTTTTCTTCATCTTGCCCGTGGGGTGGCTGCAGATCATGGTCTCGCCCATGAACTCGACCCTGCCGTTGGTGGGCTGATACACGCCGGTGACGCAGTTAAAGGCGGTGGTCTTGCCGGCGCCGTTGGGGCCGATGAGGGCCACGATCTTGCCCTCCGGCACGTCCAGGGACAGGTCGTTGACGGCCACCACGCCGCCAAACTGCATGGTCACATGCTCCATGCGAAGTACCATTTTTTCATCCATGGTCTCAGCCCTCCTTTCCGGCGGATGCCGCTTTCTTTTTGGGCTTTAATTTTTTCAGAAGTCCGCCGATTCCGGCCCAGGTCAGTTCCTTTTCACCCATGATGCCCTGAGAGAAGAACAGGACGATGATCATGATGACGATGGAGAAGACCACCATGCGGAAGCCGCTGCGCAGAAGCGGCAGCTTGAAGGAGCCGATGTAGGTCTCGGCATCCAAAAAGCGCAGCCACCACTCGGAGCAGGCCACATACAGGAAGGTGCCGATGACGGAGCCGGAGATGGAGCCGATGCCGCCGATGACCACGATGAGCAGGATCTCATAGGTCATGGTGGAGGTAAAGGCCTTGGCCTGGGCGTTGGAGACGTACATGGCAAACAGGGCGCCGCCCACGCCGGAGAAGAAGCTGGAGATCACGAAGGACAGCATCTTGTGCTTAAACAGGCTGATGCCCATGGCCTCGGCAGCCACTTCATCGTCCCGGATGGCCTTGAACGCTCGTCCGTAGGAGGAGTGAATCAGCAGCACGATCACCGTTATACAAAGAATCGACAGCAGGAAGGGCATGAAGGTGCTTAAGCGGAGGATCACCTCGCCGGAGGTGTTCTTGATGTTGAAATCGGCGAAGGTGGGGAAGCTCTTGAGCATATTGGCGCCGTTGGTGATGGGGCCAAGAGTCTGCCACTGGAAGATGGCCCGGAGGATTTCCGCGAAGCCCAGGGTGGCGATGGCAAGATAGTCGCTCTTGAGCCGCAGAACGGGGGTGCCGATGAGAGCGGCGAACAGGGCTGCCACCAGACCGGCGCAGATGATGCCCACCAGCACCGCTAGAATCATGCTCACCGCGCCGCCGAAGCCGGCAGCGCCAAACAGGCTCTGGAAGGCGTCAACTAAGGAGAATTTCACCGCCGAGCCGCCGTAGAGGTAGTAAACCTGATCCTTGGCAGCCATGGGGACGGTGAGAATGGCGTAGGTGTAAGCGCCCAGCAGCATGAATCCCGCCTGACCCAAGGAAAACAGGCCGGTGAAGCCGTTCAGCAGGTTCATGGACACGGCAACCAGGGAGTACACCGCGCCCTTTTTCAGCACCGTGAACAGCTGGCTGGTGGGGGAGAAAATGGCGGGCATTCCGGGAATCCAGGCGCTGATGTTTTCCAGCACAATCACCAGTAGCAGCAGAACCATAATCGCCAGCATGGTACGAAGGGTGCCGGCGCGTTTTTCATTCTTTTGCAGCATTTTTCTCCACCTCCTTAGACCTTATCGGTGGCCTTCTCGCCGAACAGGCCCGTGGGCTTGCAGGTGAGAATCACGATGAGCAGCGCAAAGGTGAAGGCATCGGAGAACACGGACACGTTCCAGGAAGAGGGCAGGCCCTTGATGATGGTCTCGCAGATGCCGATTAAGAAGGCGCCGATCACCGCGCCGGGGATGGAGCCGATGCCGCCGAACACCGCCGCCACGAAGGACTTAAGGCCGGGCATGGCGCCGGCGGTGGGGGTGATGGCGGGGTAGGTGGTGAAGTAGAGGATGGAACCCACCACCGCCAGAGCGGAGCCGATGACGAAGGTCATGGAAATCACGTTGTTGATCTTGATGCCCATGAGGCGGCTGGTCTCAAAATCCTTGGACACCGCCCGCATGGCCATGCCGATCTTGGTGTGGTTAATGAGGGTTGTCAGCAGGGCGATGAGCACCAGCACCAGCACGGGGGTGATGATGACCACCAGCTTGGTGGACGCGCCCGCGATGTTGATGGTCTTGGTCAGGGCATTGATGGCGGGGTAGGTCATGGGCTGACCGCCGGTGACGTAGGTGGCGGTGTTCTGCAGCAGATAGCTGACACCGATGGCGGAGATCATGACGGACATTCTGGGGGCGCTGCGCAGAGGCTTGTAGGCCGCCCGCTCGATGAAGAAGCCCAGTCCGATGGTCAGCGCAATGACGATGGGAATGGCGATGTACATGGGCAGGGCCGCGGAGATATAGATGCCCAAAAGGCCCGCCACCATGAACACGTCGCCGTGGGCGAAGTTGATCAGGCGCAGGATACCGTAAACCATGGTATAGCCGATGGCGATCAGGGCAAGCTGACCGCCCAGCGAGATGCCGCTGAGCAGAATGGATACAATGTATTCCGTGGATAGCAGTTGTTCCATGGGGAACCTCCTGTCTGTTTATCGTAGGGGGCGGCGTCCTCGACGCCCCTCTGCCCCGACGGGCGGGACGTCCGGGAGGCCGTCCCCTACGGGAATTGCAATTCATAAAAATACGACCATTGGCGGGGGCGCAAAACCCCCGCCAGAAATTGTCGATTGCGGTTTCAGATATCAGCTTGCGGAGCCGGTCTGCACGGTCTCCAGCACCCAGGTGCCGGTGGCGGTGTCAGCGGTCTTGATGTAGGCGGTGTCACGGACGGCGTCGCCCACTTCGTCAAAGGCGATAGCGCCGGAAACGCCGGTGTAGGTGACGGAGGGCAGGATCTTCATCAGCGCGGCCTTGTCGGCGCTGTCGGCCTTCTTCATGGCCTCCAGAGCCACGAAGTAAGCGTCGTAGCCCATAGCGGTGACGGCGGAGATGGTGTCGTTGCCGCCGTTGGCAGCCAGAGCCTCGGAGTTGCTGTTGATGTACTCCTTGATGCCCTTATCGAACTCAGCGGAGCCGCCTTCCTGATAGAAGGTAGAGACGTAGACCTTGAGGTCAGTGCCCTTCAGGGCTTCCAGAACCATGTTGTCGTCCAGGGTGTCGGAACCCAGGAAGGGAGCCTCGATGCCCAGAGAATCGGCCTGCTTCAGAATCTGAACGGCGTAGGCGATGGACACGGGGGTGAAGATCACGTCGGCGTTCTCGCTCTTGGCCTTGTTCAGGTAGGAGTTAAAGTCGGAGTTGCCGGTGGGGAAGGAGTCGGTGATGACCTTGCCGCCCGCGGCCTCAAAGACCTGCTTGAAGAAGGCGATCAGGCCCTGGTCGTACTCGTTGCCGCTCTCGCCCAGGCAGTAAGCGGTCTTGGCGCCGAACTTATCCATGCCGAAGTTGGCCAGAACGTCCGCCTGGAAGTTATCCAGGAAGCAGATGCGGAAGTAGTAGCTGTTGCCTGCGGTGACGTTGGGGTTGGTGCAGGTCACGCCCACGGCGGGGATGCCGGCCTCTTCAAACTTGGGGCCGCCGGCCATGGAGACGCCGGAGCCGTAGGAGCCGAGGACGATGGATACACCGGCGCTGACCAGAGAAGAAGCAGCGGAGGGAGCCTTATCGGTGGAGGAGCCGTTGTCGCCGTAGACCAGCTCGACCTTGTAGGTCTCGCCGCCCAGGGTGACGGTGGGCTGCTGAGAGTTTGCGTACTGCATGCCCAGGATTTCCTTCTTGCCGCCGGAAGCGGAGTCGCCGGAAGAGGGCTCAAACACGCCGATCTTCACGACCTTTTCGCCGGAAGAAGCGCTGCCGCTGCCGCCGCAGGCGCACAGGGACAGAACCATGCACATAACCAGAAGTAACGCTGTGAGTTTTTTCATTTTCATTTCCTCCCATCTTAGTCAGATATCCACGGAATATGGACAACTGTCTTTATGGGGAACATTATAACGAATGACTTTCCAAATTTCAATCGTTATTTATAACTTAATCAGGGAAATTTGCACCGTATTTTTATGCAATAAGCACAATTACATGCCCGCCTGCGGGGGACACGCCGTTCCGGCGGCCTTCCGGCGCGCCTAACAGGCGGCGGTACCGCCGGGATTTGCCGCCCGGAGGAAGATTTTCCCTATAATTTCGACACTTCTCTTGCAATCCTGCGCAAAGCTGTTATAATGAGTGCATAATGGGGAAAGGATTGAAATTTATGAGAAAATTTCTTTCGATACTGATGCTGGCGTGCCTGCTGTGCGGACTGGCCCTGCCCGCCGGGGCGGAGGAAGCCGGCACACCTGTACAGCTCTACGTCAAGGATGGCGCGTCCGATAACTATTTGACGGACATTACCATGTCAGAGGGCTTTTCCAGAACGGTGGTCCTTTACACTAAAAACGAAGGCGACACCTATACACCCGTTAGCGAAGGTACACCATCGGTGACAGGGAGAGCGACCTTGGGCGATGGCGGCACTTTGAGCAATTGCACGGTCAAAGCAGGCAAGCAGGGAACCGCACAGATCAGCGTAAACGACGGTTCAACACAATATAAACCTGTGGATGTCACCATTCGTCCATCTACGCTGCAAATCCGAAAGGCACATACAGAAGATGAATGGGCTACATCCCTGAGCGGAATTCAGGCTGGCGGCAGCCTTGATGTGAAATTCCGGCTGGTTGGAGCAGAAAATGCCGCCATTTCATACGAAGGCGCTATCGGCGTGCCACCGAACAGCGGTCTGACCTATAGCGGCAGCACGCTGACGGCCAGCACGGCGGGCAGCTATACCTTGCGCAGCATCTACAGCGGCACCGTTACCGTGAAGGTCGATTCCACCGATCTGCCAGCGGATGGTCTGAACACCGCCGAGGCACTGAATGCGGCTCTTGCAAATAAAGAAGAACTTGCGAAACGCTTCCCCGCAGTTAATACGTCTAACAGTATTACCCTTGTGCTCCCTGCAACGACCTATGCTGACCAGATTAAAGTTGGAAACCTGGACGGCATCAACCTGACCCTAAAAGGCGCGGAGGGTCAAAAGACCGTTATGAGCGGCGGAATAGAAATCAACGATTCCAATGTAACGCTTGACGGCATTGCCTTTACCGGCTCGCCTGCCATCATTCTGCAGAACACCGTATCGCAATGCGCGGTTTCGAATTGTAAGTTCAGCGGCATGCCCTTCAAAATCCAGACAAAGTCTAAGGAAAATGGAGGAATCAGCGCGCCGGAACTGGTACTTACCAGCAATACCTATACCGGGACGACGATTGAGCTTGCGAAGGTCGTTGATCCAAATGGGAAAGAATGTATCTGGGTGGCAGACCCAAAAGCTGCGCCGACAACCACTGTGCTGAATCTGGGGGTAGCGATATCCGAATACATTTCCGGCAGCACATTGCAAGCCCTGTCCTTCGATGTTGATTATTCTGTAGACGGTCTCCTTGAGAATAAGTGGGGTCTCAACCTTCTGCTGCCCTGCGGTTTTGAAAGCGCCTACACAGTCTGCAACGGTGAAAAGGGCCTTGGAGAAAAAGCAACAAAGTATTCTGGATACTATAAGGTAAACGTATCCGAAGCCGGAAAGTATGCGGTCATCGATGGCTCCTATCCCCAGCTTCAGGATGGAAAGGTAATCATCAGAGAAGTTGATGCGGCATTCCTACGCGAAGTTACCGTGGACACCACCTATACCAACGCGGTTGTGAAGCTCGGCACAAAACAGGTTCCTTCCTCCATAAACAATAAGAAGCTGACCTTCCAGCTGGACAAGGCAGGTACTTATACGGTCACCGCCACCACCACTGCTACTACAAAATCCACCACGAAAACCACTACCACCACCAGCCGAAGCTACAACTACAAATATCAGGACTACTACCTGATCACCCCCCAGCGGGTCACCGACTGCATGCGCTATGCCAAGGATAACCTGGTGACCATCGAGTGCAAAGAGGCGGGCAGACGCTCCATCAGCCTGCCGGTGGCTTCCATGGCCGCCGCCGCGGAGAAGGGCTACAGTATCCTGCTGAAAAATGAGAAGATCGCGGACATCACCATGGATCCCGCGGCCCTCAAGTCCCTGGCCCAGCAGGCCAAGGGCACCACGGTGCTGCTGCACTATCGCTCCCTGAACCACAAGACCCTGACCACCGTGGGCCTTGCCTCGGTTCAGAGCCACTTAGATCAGTTCCCCAACGATAACGCCGACCTGGCCTTCCTGGTGACGGCCACCAGCGACTCGGAGACCATTGAGGATCTGCAACTGGGCACCATTACCCTGAGGATTCCCTTCATCGTCCTGCCCGGCACGGAGGAGATGAAGAACGAGGTCTACGCCCTGCAAACAGAGACCGCCGCTTCTGCCCGGGAAACCACCGTGGCGGACGGTCACCTGACCACAAAGCTGACGGATCTGACGGAGCACATGGTGTTCCAGATCGGCGAGCCTGTGGAGACCACCGAGGAGACCACGGAGCCTACCGTGGAGACCACCGTGGAAACCACCCAGCCGGAAACGGTGCCGGAGACCACGGCAGCCCCGGAACCCGTGGAGGAAGAAAAGGGCTTCCCCATCTGGATTCCCATTGTAGCGGTGCTGCTGCTGGGCGGCGGCGGCGCGGCGGCATGGTTCCTGTATTTGCGCAAGCGGTTTCAGAAATAAAGCTCAGCCCGCCGTGGGATTTTCCCGCGGCGGGTATTCTTTTTTCCGCCGGGGCTTGAGAAATGGGCGAAAATGAAGTATAATCTATAATTATAATATTGGGTAATTGTCCTGCCGTAGGTGCGGCCATTGGCCGCCCGCAATTGCCATCATGTCCCCATAGAACGGGCGGCCGCCCCTACGACACGATGAAACGATACCGAGCAGACATCAGCCGCGGGGAAACCATGAGGAGACAGAAATGATCGATCAGTTCGGACGCAATATCACCTACCTGCGGATCTCCGTCACGGAGCTGTGCAACCTGCGCTGCCGGTACTGTATGCCGGCGCAGGGCGTGTGCAAGAAAGACCACGCCGACATGCTCACCGAGGACGAGATGATTCAGGCGGTGGAGGCTGCCGCGTCTCTTGGCATAACCAAGCTGCGCATCACCGGCGGAGAGCCGCTGGTGAAGAAAAATATTGTCTCCATCTGCCGCCGGGCCGCGGCGGTGCCGGGGATCCAGGAAGTGTGCCTGACCACCAACGGCATCCTCCTGCCCCAGCTGGCAAAGCCGCTGAAAGAGGCGGGGGTGCGCCGGCTGAATCTGAGCATCGACACCCTGAACCCGGAAAAATACGCCTACATCACGAGGAACGGTTCTCTGGAGGATTTTTGGAAGGGCTTTCACGCCGCCATGGACGCGGGCTTTGAGAAAATCAAGCTCAACGCCGTGCTAATCGGCGGCTTCAACGATGACGAAATCGAGCCTCTCGCGGAGCTGACACGGCAGTATCCCGTGGATATGCGCTTCATCGAGCTGATGCCCATGTGCGACAGCGCGGAATTCGGAAGCGAAGCCTATATCCCCTATACGCGGGTGCTGGAAGCCCTGCCGGAGGCGAAAGCCCTTCCCAAGGACGGCAGCGTGGCAAAGCTCTACCGCCTGCCGGGGGCCAAGGGCAATATTGGCCTCATCAGCCCCGTCAGCGCCCACTTCTGCGGCGAGTGCAACCGCATCCGCCTGACGGCGGACGGCAAGGTCAAGCCCTGCCTGCACTCCAACGCGGAATACCCACTCAAAGGGCTTTTTTTCGAGGGCATGCGGGCTCAGTTGGAGCAGGCCATCCTGGGAAAGCCCCAGTGGCACGGTAGTCTGGACGTCGCCCACCACTCCGGCGCAGGCCGGAACATGAATCAGATCGGAGGTTAATCATGTCGGATTTTACCCATTTTAACGACCAGGGCCGGGCGAAAATGGTGGATGTGGGGGAGAAACCCGTCACCCGGCGTACCGCCGTTGCCGCCGGGCGGGTGCTGGTGAATGACCACACCTTTGACCTCATCAAAAGCGGCGGCATGAAAAAGGGCGATGTATTAAACGTTGCCCAGATTGCCGGGGTCATGGGGGCCAAGCGAACCCCGGACATCATCCCCATGTGCCACCCCATCCTGATGGACGGCATCAACTTAGAGCTTTCTCTGGATGAAACCCGGAAAAGCGTGGAAATCCAGGCAACGGTCTCCTGCGACGGACGCACCGGCGTGGAAATGGAGGCCCTCACCGCCGTGTCCACCGCCGCTTTGACGGTGTACGATATGTGCAAGGCGGTGCAGAAGGATATGGTCATTACGGATGTGCGGCTGGTTTCCAAAACCGGCGGCGTCCACGGAGATTATTTACGGGAGGAAAAAGCATGAGCTATACGGCAGCAGTGATCACGGTCAGCGACAAGGGCTACCGTGGGGAGCGGGAGGACACCAGCGGCCCCAATCTGGTGAAAATTCTGACGGAAAAGGGCTTTGAAGTCACCTATACCGCCATTGTCCCCGACGAGGCGGACAGGATCAAGGCGGAACTTTGTAAGTGCGCCGACGAAAAGAAAATCGCCCTGGTGCTGACCACCGGCGGCACCGGCTTCTCCCCCCGGGACATCACCCCGGAGGCCACCATGGAGGTGGTGGAGCGGCCCACCCCGGGCATCCCGGAGGCCATGCGGGCGGAATCCATGAAGATCACCCCAAAAGGGTGCCTTTCCCGCAGCGCGGCGGGTATCCGAGGCAGGAGCCTGATTATCAATCTCCCCGGGAGCAAAAAAGCCTCTGCGGAGAACATCCTGGCGGTCATCGACCCGGTGGCCCACGGCCTCGACATGCTCTACAGCGAGGGAAGCGCCGACTGCGCGAAATAAACGCTCTCCCGGCACGGTTCACCGTGCCGGTTTTTTGACCCAAACTTTACAATCTCCCGCTTTCGGATTTTACACGGGGCCATTATGATGAAACCCGTAGAGGATACAAATCCAAATCCAAACGTTAGGAGATAATGAAAATGAAACGTGTAATTTGTGCCCTTCTGTGCCTGGTTATGGCACTGAGTCTGGCTGCCTGCGGACAGAAGCCCGCGGAAGCCCCTGTCGCAACTGCCGCTCCCGCAGCCACGGCTGCGCCTGCCGCAACGGAAGCACCCGCCGCCACCGAGGCCCCCGCCGCTCCCGCCAAGCTGTCCGGCACCGTGTCCACCGATGGTTCCACCTCCATGGAGAAGGTCATCGGCGCGCTGGGTGAGGCCTTCATGGAAGCCAATTCCGATGTGACCTTCACCTACAACCCCACCGGCTCCGGCTCCGGCATTCAGGCTGTTCAGGAGGGCCGCTGCGACATTGGCCTTTCCTCCCGTGCCCTGAAGGACGAGGAGAAGGCTGCCGGCCTGACCGAGACCATCCTGTGCTATGACGGTATCGCTGTGATTGTGAACCCTGAGAACACCGTGGAGGATCTGACCCTGGAGCAGATCGCCGCTATCTACACCGGCGAGATTAAGAACTGGTCCGAAGTCGGCGGCGCTGACGCGGAAATCGTCCTCATCGGCCGCGAGGCTGGTTCCGGCACCCGCAGCGGCTTTGAGGAGATCGTGGAGGTCAAGGACAAGTGCCAGTACCGTCAGGAACTGAGCTCCACCGGCGACGTGATCACCACTGTGGCTCAGAACCCCGGCGCCATCGGCTACGCCTCTCTGGCCTCCGTTAAGGACACCGTGAAGGCTGTCAAGGTTGGCGGTGTGGCTCCCAGCGAGGGAACCGTCAAGGACGGCACCTACGCCATCCAGCGTCCCTTCGTGCTGGCAACCAAGGATGGTGCCAAGCTGAACGATGCGGCCCAGGCCTTCTTCGACTATGTAACCTCCGCCGATGCCAATGAGATCATCGCATCAGCCGGTGTGGTTCCCGCAAACTAAACAAATCAAAAACAAAGGGGCGTGCTGCGGCACGCCCCTTTGTTTTACCCAGATTTTACAATCCGTCGGTTTCCCATTTTACATTTTGGCGGTAAGATGGTAAAAATACTCTAAACAGAGAGAAAGTGTGATAATAGCATGAACGCCTCTCTGAACCGGGAATTGTCCTGACTGAAATTCAACGAGCGGGTTCTGGAGGAGGTGGAAAGCCGGGAGGTTCCGCTGTGCGAGCGGCTGAACTTTGCCTCCATTTACCAGAGCAATCTGGACGAATTTTTTATGGTGCGGGTCGGCTCCCTGATGGATCAGATGCTGCTAAGTAAGAATCTCAGGGACAATAAGACCCATATGACCGCCGAGGAGCAGCTCAAAGCCATTGGGAGAACCGTGACCCGGCTGAACCGCCGCAAGGACGCCGTCTATGCCGAGCTGATGGAGCATTTGGAGGGCTATGGCGTCCGTCTGGTAAACTTTCAGAAGCTGGGGAGCCGGGAAAGCGGCGAGCTGGAGCGGTACTTTGATACCGAAATCGCGCCCTTAACCTCTCCCACAACGGTAAGCCGGCGGCAGCCCTTCCCCTTCCTGCAAAACAAGGAAATCTACGCAGTGGGGGTTCTGGCAGGAAAAAGCGGGCAGGAAAAGCTGGGGATTATTCCCTGCGGCACCGGGGTGATTCCCCGGCTGATTGGCGTCCCCGGACAGTCGGGGGCGTATATGCTGTCCGAGGAGTTGATTCTGCATTTTCTTCCCAAGGTATTCAGCGGCTACCGGGTGGTGTCCAAGTCCCTGATCCGGGTCACCCGGAACGCGGACATCGATGCCGACGCGCTGTATGACGAGGATTTGGACTACCGGGAGTTCATGGCGAAGCTGATTAAGCGCCGCCGTCGGCTGGCTCCCGTGCGGCTGGAGCTGTCCCGGGAGCTGGACGGCGACATCGTAAAGACCCTGTGCGCCTACACGGATGTGAAGCAGGATGCCGTTTTTCGCTGCCGCTCACCGCTGGACTTAAGCTTCCTGTTTCAGATTCAGGACATCCTGCGTCAGCGCACGGAGCTGTTCTTTGAAAAGCGGTTTCCTCAGCGTTCGGCCCAGTTCCGCCCCGGCTGCCCGGTGATCCCCCAAATCCGGGAGGGGGATAAGCTGCTGTCCTACCCCTACGAGAGCATGAAGCCCTTTCTGGACTTCCTTCAGGAGGCGGCCAGCGACCCCAATGTGGTCTCCATCAAAATGACCCTGTACCGGGTGGCGCGGCACAGCAAAATCATCGAAAGCCTGATCGAAGCGGCGGAAAACGGAAAAAGCGTGCTGGCGCTGGTGGAGCTCAAGGCTCGTTTTGACGAGGAGAACAACATCGAGTGGTCCCGGCGGCTGGAGGAGGCGGGCTGTCAGGTGATTTATGGTCTGGACGGCTTCAAGGTGCACAGTAAGCTGTGCCTCGTGACCCGCCGGGAAAACGGAAAAACCGAGTATTTCACCCAGATCGGCACCGGCAACTACAACGAAAAGACTGCCCGGCTCTACACCGACCTGTCCCTCATGACGGCGGATACCGCCATCGGTCTGGAAGCCGCAGCGGTGTTTCAGGCCCTTGCCAAGGGAGAAACCGTGGAAGAATCCCAGCAGCTGCTGGTGGCGCCCAAATGCCTGCAAAATCGGATTCTGGATATGATCGATGAAGAAATCAATGCCGCCCGGCAGGGCATGCCCGGCTATATCGGCGTCAAAATCAACTCCCTGACGGACAAGGTCATCATTGACCGTCTGATTGCCGCCTCCCAGGCGGGAGTGAAAATCGACCTGATTGTCCGGGGCATCTGCTGCCTGCTGCCCGGTGTCCTGCTGCTGCTCTATCTGATGGATCAGTATGGCGCGCAGACGGTTACGGTCAGCCACTACGGCGTCCGGGAAGGGTATCTGCATCAGAAAATCCAGCCTGCCCTGCCGGACAATTCCTGATACCAAAAAACAACTAATTTTCCGTATTTCGAACGATTCTGTTTCCTTTTTTCTCCCGGATGGAATCGCAGACGAAAAAATGGCCGTCCCGCTTTTGCGCATGAAGCGGGACGGCTTTTGTTATCCCTACGGGATGCTTGTAAAAGAATCCTTGACAAATTTCGTACCAGCGCCCACACTTGCGGCAATCCCCTTCCACCGAAAGGGTAACAGGCTTTCACACCCCCATATTCTGTGTTACTCGCCGTCCAGCCCGAATTGCAGGCACTCGCCCTCCATGACGAAGGGATTGTACATGACGATTACCACATCCGGCCGGAAGTTCTCAATCATTTCCACCGCTGTGGTGTCCTTCAGGTACCGCAGATCCAGTGTCTCCACCTCCCGGAACGCCGTGGCAAGAAAGCCCTCCACCGGCAGGCCAAAGCTGTCCTTGATCATCAGAACCTTCTTTTCGGAGGGAGCGGTCTCACTGCGAAACTGTACATGGGCGTAATTCTCGCCGGTGTGGACATCGTAGGGGGAGGAATTGTAGTAGTCCGGCTTTCCTGTGATGCGCTCCATTGCCAGCGCAGCCTCGGCGAAGCTTCCTTCCCGGTAGATTTCACTGTCAGCAATGGTGCAGGACATTTGGGTGTCGAATTTTGGGGTCAGATAGAGAAAATCCTCCACACCGGCAAAGCCGATGCCTACCCGCCGTCCGTGGCTGCCCAGGAAATAGTTGGGCAGGGTGTGCTTTTCCCAGTTTTCCCGCTCTGTGACATTGGAGCAGACAGCGCCCTCCCCCAGCCGCTCCACGATGCGCCGGAAGGCCACGAAGGCTCCCTCGGCGTTCCAGTGGTGGTCTGTCCGATAAAAATACTGTTCCAGCGCTTCCGCGGTTCCTGTCAGTTCCCCGCGCAGATCCAGCGTCGGCACGCCGTTTGCTTCCAGAAGGGCCAGCAGGCCGTCGGCGTTTGCGTTGCAGTAATTCTCCGTCCCCTCGGGCATCAGACTGCCGCTTAAGTCGGGCTTTCTGGGTGCTTCCACGAACAGGAAGGGCGTATCCCTTTCCTGCAAATACTGATATAATTCCGTGATTTGTCCTGCGGCATAGCCGGGGTCAGCCTGGGCCGATTCCTCGGTCAGCATTCCGTTTTTCATCAGGACAATGCCGTTGCTGACGCTTGCCCCGGTCAGGCGCATATAGGCCCCGTTCAGGGAAATCAACGGCTCCTTCTGCTTGAGATTCTGCTGATAGCCTTCCGTAATCTGGTGCATCACATCGGCAAAGGAGATTTCCCGGTGGAGATAACGGCCCGCGGTGTTCATCAGGATGCCTAGGTTATCCGCCGACAGAAAGCCAAGGAGCAGCAGGAAGACGACTGCCGTCAGCCGTGGGGCAAGGTTTTTTCGCTTCATACTGTTCCTTCTTTCAGAAATTGAAGTAGATAAAGGGGTTGTGGGCGTTCATCACGAGGTACGACAGCCCCACGGCGAACAGCAGCAGCTGCATGAAACCGTCCCACAGCCCATAGGCAGTCTCCCAGCCCCGGGCCTGCGCTTTTTCACGAATCCAGCGGAATAGGGGTGTGGAGCACAGAAGCCCAACGCACAGGGGCACCAGATACTCCCGGAAGTGGAACACCGCCATGGTATCCACCAGCGCCGCCCCCTTCAGGCCGAACATGGTAAGCAGGTAATTCCCCGCCGCGCTTAAATTATCCGCCCGGAACAGCACCCAGCCCACCACCACAGCCAGCATGGTGAGAACCTGATAAACAGCCGCTGCGGCAGGGTGCGAAGGCAGACGCTTCGGCAGGTTCAGCAGCTTCTCGATAATAATGATGACACCGTACAGGCAGCCCCACAGCAGGAACGTCCAGTTGGCCCCGTGCCAGATGCCGGTGGCCAGCCAGACCACCGCAAGGTTAAACACCAGACGGCCTTTGGTTTTCACCCTGGAGCCGCCCAGAGGGAAGTAGACATAATCCCGGAACCAGCTGCCCAGGGAAATGTGCCACCGCCGCCAGAATTCCGTGACGGTTTTGGAGATGTAAGGGTAGTTGAAGTTTTCCAAGAATCGGAAGCCGAACATCTGACCCATGCCGATGGCCATTTCCGAATAGCCGGAAAAGTCGAAGTAGATTTGCAGGGTGTAGCAGATGCTGCCCAGCCAGGCCATGGCGACGCTTAAATTGGATGCGGCAAAGGCGGCATCCGCGGCGTTAGCGAGGACGTTTGCCAGCAGCATTTTTCGGTTGAAGCCGTACAAAAACCGCATAACGCCCCGGGAAAAGCCGTCAAAGGTGATGGTTCTGTGTTCGATATCCTCGGCGATGGTGCTGTAGCGGACGATGGGGCCGGCAATCAGCTGGGGGAAGAAGGAGATGTACAGCCCCACAAAGGCCGGATTCTTCTGCACCGCTACGGTGCCCCGGTATACATCCACCACATAGCTCAGGGCCTGAAAGGTGAAGAAGGAAATGCCGATGGGCAGACGGAAGTCCGTCTGAGGGATAACCCCTGCCAGCGCCGGGAACCAGTCCAGCAGTGTGCCCGTGACAAAATTCATGTACTTGAACACGAACAGGATCGATAAGTTTCCGAGAACTGCCAACCCCAGAAGGGCCTTTTTCAGCCCTCCCGCCGGACATTTGTCGATGAGCAGCGCCATGAGGTAATTGAACACAATGGAGCCCACCAGAAAAACGACAAATTTCGGCGCGCCCCAGGTGTAAAAGAACAGGCTGACCAGCAGCAGCCAGTAATTTCTGGCCTTCTTCGGAATGAGGAAATACACCAGCAGTGTTCCCGGCAGAAAGGTCAGTAAGAATTCAAGACTTGTAAAAAGCAGAAACGATCCCTCTTTTCCATTGCAGACGCTGCCGGCTGGCGGCGAGTCGCCGTTGACTGCCCAGCGTCCGTGACGCATTGCCCGCGCTGGCTCCCCGCCAAATTCCAATTTATTGTTCGTCCTCGCCGTCAAGATACCAGCCCACATGGTTGGGTGTGGCAGGGAAGATGTCGTAGCGGAAGACCTTGCGGATGGTTGCATACCATTCCAAAGGATCGTTGTTATCGTCATACCGCCAGGCAGAGCCGTAGGGCTGGGAGCCGACGAAGGTCATTTTGCAGTCCGGCTTCAACGCCTTGAACCGCTCCTGCTCCTCCACGGGCACCCGGGATTTGCCCTCATACATGGCGCACAGGTTCACAAGGTTCAGGTTGTCCAGGGGGGACAGGTCGGTGATGTGGGTGTAGCTGATGTTCAGCCGTTCCAGATTCTCACAGCTTTCCAGCCCTTCCGCACTGTAGATATACTCGCAGAAGGCCGCTTCCAGCACCTTCAGATTTTTGCAGTTGGAAAAGGGCTTCAGATCGCTGATCATGGAGCCGGAAATAATCACATATTCCAGACTCTTCATGCCGGAAATGAAGGAGGATTCCTTCAAAAACTCATTGTGGCCGATGTCCATGAACCGCACATCCTCCAGATAGGTGAGGTTGGCGCAGTTGGTGTCCACCAGATCGTAGACCGCCCGGAGAATCTGGGCGTCGGTCAGGCTGCTGCCCTTGCCGAAACTCACCCGCCAGACCACCTTGGTGCGGTCCCGGTAGTCGTCCCGGAGCTTTGCCATAACCTCGTTGGAGATCTGGCAGTTTTCCAGCACAAACCGCTTGCAGTTCGGCAGCAGATCCAGCGCCGCCCGGACTTCGCTCTCGCCCTCGTCGCCGATTTTTACATTTTTAATGTGAACCTCTTCCTCGGCGGTGGAAAGAACCGTGCCGAAGAAGTCAAAGCTATAGTCGATGACTGCGTTGGGCACTGCCTGCTGTAAGGCCTTCACATCCTCCTTGGGCAGCTGGCTGTTCCCCTCCCCATCGGTCAGGGTGATTTTTTCCAGCGCGGGCAGCATGGGGAGCTTCTGGGAGACTTCCACCACCTGCTCCGAGGTCATGGCGGACAGGTCAAGCTCTGTGGTGTCCTCGCCGTATTCCTGCCCCAGCAGCTCCACCGTGAAGGCGAAGGTGATGCCGGGGAAGTTCGTGCGAAGCTGCTCCACCTGTTCCAGCGTCAAGTCTGTGCGAAGGAATTCCAGCGTGTTCACCTGGGGCAGATATGGAAGGTTCGCTGTCAGCGTGTCCAGATCGAATTCTTCCGGCGCCAGAGAAAGCTCCGTGCTGTCCGGGGCGAAGGACTTGCCGCCCAGAGATACCGTGTAGATCACATCCAGCTCCGGCAGCCGGGCTTGCAGCTTTTCCAGCATGGCATAGTCGCCACACTGGGACGCGTCCACCTTTTTGAGGTTCGGGAAATAGGCCGCCATCAGTTCAATATCCCCATCGGAAATCGTGTCAATGGTCAGCTCCCCACAGTCGCTGGACACCGTGCCGTTCTGGAAGGGCACGTTCCACAGAATTTCACAGTCCGGCAGCAGAGCCTTAAGCTGGTCGTAGTGCTCGATGGAAATGGACTCCTGACGCAGATCCAGGGAATCCACCCGGTTGGAGTAGGCCTTGCCCTCCACAAACACATGGGTATTGCGATACCATAAAAATCCCAGCGCACCGGCAACCACCAGCGCCAGCACCAGCGCGATGACCGCCAGAACGGTAACCACTTTTTTGCTCATGACCAATCCTCCCGGTTCGGCTTATTTTATCTGAAAAGCATACCACATTTTACCCGTCAATGCAACCATTTACCACAGGAAATCCGCGAAAAGCCGCCAAATTCGACTGTCACCTGTGGGCGGATTGCTTTCATCCGCCACAACCTCCGCCGGTGCCGCTGTGGGAGCAGGCACCGGCTCCACCGCCGCCACCTCGTCGCAGTTGCGCACCCGCAGGACTGCTTGCCCGGTTTCCTCCCGGGAAAGAAGGCCCATGACACGAACGGTCTGCCCCACCTTCACCACGTCCGTCAGTGCATTGACACCATAGGCCCCGGAACGGATCTCCGGGTCAATGACAATTTCCGCGGTATCGCCCCGGCTGTCCCGGAGGGTAAAGCAGGAAACCTGTTTTCCGTCGGCGCTCACCGACGCCACCTCGCCTTCGGTCTGCACCAGGCTGCCGCCGTGAAGGGCGTAGTCCATGGCCTCCCGGCAGCTTACGCTGCTGGGTACATAGCGGTACATGGCCTTATCCAGAACTTCAAAGCGCGTCATTTCCAGAGTGGGTTCGCCGTTTTCTTCCCGCAGTACGCCGGTGACCGCCAGTGGCGTGCCCACCTGAATGCGTTGGGTGAATCTGCCCCGGGCCGGGATGCCGCCGGTGTCGTCCTGCACATAGATCGTGTCCGTAAATGTGGTGTCAGGGTTGGTATTGCCGGAGGTGGCGTAGCCGGAGATGGTGAAGACCTGCCCGGGGGTTCCGTCTCTTACCTGCCGGATGGACGCTTCCACCGGGTTCGGCAGGCCAAAGCGCAGGGTCAGCTCCCGCTCATAGCTTCGCTCCACCCCATCTGCGGCGCCCGTCACCACCGCCGTCAGCGGAAGCTGCCCCGGCTCCCCCCACAGCAGTGGGAAGGTATAGCACAGACCTCCGCCGGATGCAAAGTCTCCCAGCTTATCCGCGCCGCTGTACAGGGATACGCCGGTGACCTCAAAGGATACCTCCTCCCAGTTGAACAGCTCCAGTGTCAGCATCACCGTCTGCCCGATCAGGGGGCTGTCTGTGTCCGCCGTAAAGCCGGCAATACCCATGTCCGCGAAATCATCCACCCATACCGGGGCGGTCACTGCCGCATCCCCGTCGGGCTGGGAAATCCACAGAAAATAGTACGGCGATCCGGCCGGTACGGGAAGGGACAGCGTTCCATCGGCAGTGCTGCCGGAGGCCAGAACCGCGCCCCCGGCACCGATGACCTCCACCAGCGCCTCCGGCCCGTCCGTGGCGTCGTACAGCACCACGCTGGCTTCCAGCCCCTCGGCAGCACCCATGACGGAACCCATGAGATTGCCGTTCAGGCGGTAGTCCACATAAAAATCAGGATCTTCCGTGGCGTAGACCCGGCGGGCAGCCATGGCTTCATACAGTGCTCCCTCCGTCAGCTCCTTCGCCAGCACGCCCGTGCGGCTCAACCCCTCGTCTCCCCAATTCCCGTGATGATTATCCTGCCCCACGGTGGGGGCCACATGCCAGCCGCAATCCAGCGCCTGAAGGTAGTAGTCATAGAAGGATTCGCCGCCTTCGCCCTCCAGCTGAAACAGCTGGATGCAGGCATCACAGGCAGGATCATAGTCTTCAAAGCCGCCGAAGTCACCGCTGTAGAGGCTGGGGTGATTGAACTGGCTCACCTGACCCGGTACTTTCGCCAGCGCGGCGCAGTAGCCCGCCAGCGTGTTCATGCCGGGCTGGTGGGGTGTCTGCCAGCCGGGGGTAGCAAAGGTGTTGATGTGGCCCACTTTTTTATCTCGGGGCCAGCTCATTTCGTAACCGAATATGCCGACAAAATGGTCATTCGTCACCCCGGCGGCAGCCTGCTTTCCCGCCGCCCAGGCCGCGCTGACGGAAGCGCCGTCCCGGGTAATGCCGCCGATGACCGCATTGTCAAAGGAGTCGCTGTGGTCGGTCACGGCAAAAAAGTCCAGTCCCTTCACCTGGGACGCGTGGGAAAAGGCCTCCTGTACCGTCCCCAGCCCATCGGACAGGCTGCTGCTGGCATCCAGCAGGCCAAAGTAAGCCTTCCACTCCCGATCCGGCTTCGCGGCGGGCACGATGGTGTCCGCGTAAAAAATACCATTCAGCAGGATTCCGTACACATCCGCCTGTGCCGTGGGGATATCCTCAGCGCACACCTCCACGCTGTATCCGTCCTGTGTCAGATACCCTTGGGACAGTGTGCCGCCCCGAATGGCGACGCGCAGTCCCTCCGGGGCATCGGCGAGGGTAGTTTCCCAGGCGGGAAGGGGCCCGGTTCCCTCCACCGTCACGTCCTCTGCGAGAAACCCTTCCTCCCCGGTCTCACCCGTGACCAATATCATATCCCCGACGTTGAGGGATTCGGAGGATAACAGCCGCAGACTGCCGCTGCTATCCTGCACCAGAACATCCCCCTCTGTCCAGATGACCGTCCCCCGAAAGGTGACACCCTGCGCACCCGCCGGGAGGGCAGTCACCCGGCGGATCGTCAGCAGGGTTGTTTCCTCTGCAAGCTGCGCTGCCGGTTCCTTTTCGTCCTCCGCCGCTGCCGGAGACGGATCAATCACAGCCAGCAGGATTACCGCAAGCAAAACCCATGCCAGTCGTTTCCGCATCCCGATTGCCTCCATTCGACAATTTTCGACTAGCATAACATATTTGCACACCGACCGCAAGCCGCCGGTAAAAATTGGGGACCTTCGTCAAAGGACGGCAGACAAAAGGACCCCCCCGGTTCCTTGCATTGGAACCGGGGGGTGCATGGGTGCCCGTGAATCATCGCCTATTGCGCTCCGCCCGGTGGGCAATGAGCTGGGCGGCGATGGAAATGGCGATTTCCGCCGGGGTTTCTGCGCCGATGGAGATGCCGATGGGGGTGGTCACGCTGTTCAGCGCCTCCTCGGAAAGGCCGTATTCCTCCTTGAGAACCTTGCGGACACCGGCGGCCTTGTGGCGGCTGCCGATGACGCCGCAGTAGCAGGGGCGGCAGCGGAGCACCTGTGCCTGCACGATGGTATCTCCCGCGTGCCCCCGGGTCATAACGCAGACGTAGTCCTCGCTGCCAATGGAAAGAAAATCGGAAATCCTGCGGAAATCTCCCAGAACCACCTGCTCCGCCGCAGGGAACAGGGTCTTGTCCGCGAATTCCGGCCGGTCATCCATGACCACGCATCGGAAGCCCACATGGGAAAGCACCGGCACCAGCTCCTGCGCCACATGCCCGCCGCCGAAGACATAGACCCGCCCGCCGGTGACGATCTGCTCAATGTACAGCTCTTTGCCCTGCAGCTGTGCCCGGTGGGGCTGCCGGGTCAGGTGCGGAAGCAGGGCAGTGTCGCTTTTGTCCGTCAGGTACAGTCTGCCGCCGCCGGACAGATCGGACACCAGCCAAGTGTCCTCTCCGCGGGCAAACCGGGTCTCGGCTTCCTCCGCCAGCGCCAGAACATCTTTATCCCCGGCGCTCAGATAGTGGAAAAACACATTGCAGGCGCCGCCGCAGATCATCCCCAGATTCTGCACATCCTCCCGGCTCAGGGTAAAGTCGTGACCACGGGAGCTTTTTTCCTCCAGAACGGTTTTGGCGATTCCCTCCGAGCGGTACTCCACCGCGCCGCCGCCGATGGTGCCGCAGATACGGCCCGCTTTTCCCACCAGCATCCGGGCTCCGGCACCGCGGGGGGTGGCACCGGAGGACGCGGTAACCGTGACCATGACCAAATCCTCTCCCGCCAGCAGCCGGGCCTTCATAATTTGCAGCATCTGTCTCATAAGCGTTCCTCCGATTGCGTAAATCTTTCATTTTCCCATATCAGGGACAGTATTTCACAATACCGGGGCTTATAGCGCCTGCCGGTGATTGCCTGCGAAAACAATTCGATCACACCGCCGTGGGCTACCACGGCGAAATCCCCGGGACTGATCCGGGCGGCTTCCGCCATGGCACCTAAAAACCGGGCAAGTGCCTGCTCCGGCGGTTCCGAGCCGGGCGGCATCAGGGATTTGTCATGCTCCCGTTGTGCATACAATTCCGGGAATCTCCTGCGGATTTCCGCGAAGGTCAGCCCGTCCCACTGCCCGTAGTCCAGCTCCCGAAGGCCAGTCATAGTCGTAATGCTCCCATCGATTTTCCGGGCAGTCTGCACCGCGCGGGTCAGGGGACTGGAAAAAACGGCGGCAACCGGCGGCAGGCGTGCAGCCATGGCTTCCGCCTGGGCCATGCCCACATCCCCCAGCGGAGTGTCCGTCCTGCCGAGACACCGGCGCTGTCCGTCGGGAAAATCCTGCGCAGCGTGCCGGAGAAGATACACCCGTTTCATTCAAACAGCCCCCCAAAATATTCCGGGTACAGCACTCCCGCCTCGGCACGGATGCGTTTCTCATATTCCGCGAAACGGCTCAGAAGCAGCCGTCCCCGCTGCGTCAAGTGGCTCTGGCTGCCTCCCGCGCCGCCCTGGGTGCGTTCGATCAGGGTGCAGCCCAGCTGACCTTCCAGCGTGCGGATGATATTCCAGCAGCTGGAATAGCTCAGCTGCATCTGCTGCCCCGCTGCCCGGACGGATCTGGTTTCGTCCACCAGTGTCAGGAGCATGGCAATTTTCTCGTCAAAAAAGGTTTTTCCTTATATAGTGACACGCTGACCACCGGGCGCGCCAGCTGGGAATTGTGGTAATCCACCAAAGCGGAAAAATCCGCTGGCGTGTCGGCATCGTGGAGCGTGCCGGGATCCTTTACCGGGATTTGCCGCATTCGCGTGCCGCAGCGCTCCACCGCCCCTTTCAGTCCCCCCTCACCGCCGTCCAAAAGAATGGGGTCAAACAAATCCGCGTGTATGACAATGGGGTGTCCCGTATGCCCATCGCAGACAGGACAGGCAAGCTCCGCGTTTGAAGCCAGCAGGCTGCGGACGGTGGCAGCTGTGAACAGCGGAATGTCCACCGGGGTGAACAGCACCGCGTCACACTTGCCGCGAAGATAGGCAAGCCCGATTTTCACGGAGTCAAACATCTGGGTGGTTTCGTAGGCCTCGTTGCGCAGGAAGATCACGCCGCTGCCGGAAAGATGCCGCTCCAGCGTCACCGCGTTGAAGCCGGTGACCATGACGATTCTGCGGATTCCTGCCTGCTGGAAGGTCGCCACCACCCGCTGGGCAATGGAAATCGAGCCGATGCTCAGCATGGGCTTGAAATCGCCCATCCGGAAGGACATTCCGGCGGCTACGATCAGTGCGGCAGTCTGCATGGTGGCACCTCCTATGATAATAATGATTACACTATACCGCATTTCTGTCGAATTGTAAATGAAAAAAAGAAAAGGTGGTTTCTATTTTGTGCATATTTGATATAATTTTCAAAAAGCGACAGGGGGAGGGACAATGGGTATTTATGTTTGGGGCACAGGCTGCGGCGCGTCGGAGCTGATGGCCCAGGGGTTTCGGAAGGAATCCGTCACGGCCTTTGTGGACAGCTTCCCCTCCGGGGGCTGTTTCCTGGGAAAGCCGGTGCTGCTGCCGGAGGAAATCCCGGTATCCGACTGCACGCTTCTGATTGTCACCACCCGTCAGGCGGAAGAAATCGCTGGCCGATGCGCCCGACTGGGAATCCCGGAGGAGCGGTGCCTGTTCCTGAAAAACGGCGTTTTTCTCACCGACCGCAATACTGCCTCCCGAAAAACAGCGGACTTGCTGCTGGGAGAAGAATTGACCGGCAGACTGCTTCCCCGGCATTTCACGATTCCTGAGCCGGGGCAGCTTCGCGGCGGTACGCTACCTGTTCAGGAGCTGGAAAATGACTATGTCCGTCTGGGAACGCTGGAGCTGCTGTGCCGCCGTCTGGAGGAGGTATCGGGGGCTGTGGCGGAGCTGGGCGTCTATCGGGGACGCTTTGCCCGGAATATCAACCGCCTGCTGCCGGAAAGGACACTGTACCTGTTTGACAGCTTTGAAGGCTTTGACCCTGCCGCCGGTGCCGGGGAAGCCATGCAGGCAGCCCACGAAAACACTTCTGTCCGGCAGGTGCTGGAGGCCCTGCCCTTCCCGGAGAAAGCCATCGTCAAGCCGGGCTTCTTCCCGGAATCCCTGAACGGCCTGGAGGAGATATTCTGTCTTGTGTCGCTGGATGTGGACTTTGAAGGGGCGACTTTGGAAGGTCTGCGGTATTTCTGGCCCCGTCTGTCACCGGGGGGATATCTGCCGCTCCACGACTGTGGAAATCCGGGGCTGCCCGGCCCGGGAAAAGCCCTAGAGCGGTATGAGGCAGAGGCCGGGGAGCGGCTTCCCGCCGTGCCCATTCCCGACTTGAACGGGACGCTGGTGCTTTGTAAAAGCGCAGGCAGCACCGCATAATGGGGCAAAAGATCCGCTTGAAGCCCGCAGCTCCCATTGCGCGGTGATGCCCTCATGTGCATATCGGTTTTTGCGCAGCAAAAGGAGAATATATCTTAGTAGGGCGGGGTCATGACCCCGCCGATCAGGTTGGATAAACTCCTTGCGATCGTCCAACGGGATTTGCTCGGACGTTTACTTGCCAAATACCATTCAACGTAAATTGCTGCGTGTCGATACTGCGTCGGCGGAGTCATGACTCCGCCCTACGCATTGGTCAACAATACTCCGATAAGCACAGAATAGAATCCGCTTGAAAGGAAGAAACATATGAGAAACTACACAACCCAGATGGAAGCCGCCCGGAAGGGTATCATCACCCCGGAAATGGAAACCGTGGCTAAAAAGGAATACCGCACACCCGAAGAAATTCGGGACTTGGTAGCCAAAGGTCAGGTGGCCATCTGCGCGAATCGGCTGCACACCTGCATTGACCCCAACGGCGTTGGCTCCATGCTGCGCACCAAGATCAACGTGAATCTGGGCGTGTCCCGGGACTGCAAGGACTATGACATTGAACTGCAGAAGGTCATGGCGGCGGTGAACATGGGGGCCGAGGCCATTATGGATCTGTCCTCCCACGGCAACACCCAGCCCTTCCGCCGGAAGCTCACTGCCGAGTGCCCCGCCATGATCGGCACGGTGCCGGTGTACGACAGCGTCATCCACTACCAGCGGGACTTAGCCACCCTGACCGCCAAGGATTTCATTGATGTGGTTCGGCTTCACGCCCAGGACGGCGTGGACTTCGTGACGCTGCACTGCGGCATCACCCGCAAGACCATCGACCAGATCAAGAAGCACAAGCGGAAGATGAACATCGTCTCCCGGGGCGGCTCGCTGGTGTTCGCGTGGATGAGCATGACCGGGCAGGAGAACCCCTTCTACGAATATTTTGACGAAATTCTGGATATCTGCCGGGAATATGACGTGACCATTTCTCTGGGCGATGCCTGCCGTCCCGGCTGTCTGGCGGACGGCAGCGACGTGTGCCAGATCGAGGAGCTGGTTCGGCTGGGCGAGCTGACCAAGCGGGCCTGGGCGAAGAACGTTCAGGTCATGGTGGAAGGCCCGGGCCATATGCCCATGGATCAGATCGAGGCCAACATGAAGCTTCAGCAGACCATCTGCATGGGCGCACCCTTCTATGTCCTCGGCCCCATCGTCACGGACATTGCCCCCGGCTACGATCACATCACCTCCGCCATTGGAGGAGCCATCGCGGCAGCCTCCGGCGCGGCCTTCCTGTGTTATGTCACCCCCGCCGAGCATCTGGCCCTGCCCAATGTGGACGATGTGAAGCAGGGAATCATCGCCTCCCGGATTGCCGCCCACGCCGCCGACATCGCCAAGAAGATTCCCCACGCCCGGGACATGGACGATGCCATGGCGGACGCCCGGCGAACCTTCGACTGGGAAAAGCAGTGGCAGTGCGCCATCGACCCGGAAACCGCCAAGGCCATCCGGGACAGCCGTGCCCCGGAGCATGAGGACTCCTGCTCCATGTGCGGCAAGTTCTGCGCGGTGAGAAGCATGAATAAGGCCCTGAACGGAGAATACATCGACATTCTGTAACGTCGCAGGCGCCTGCGTAGCAAGTTGAGGCAGCATTTTCAATATGGCAAAAAAGTTGGAATTAGCCCAGAGCCTTTGGGAAATTCCAACTTTTTTCGTTTGCGGCGCTTTGGTGCTTGAGACCCATTTTCCATTTCTTCGCTCGGGTCAAAAGCTCCCGCCGAATTTCCTTGCCCCATTATGCGGTGTTGCCCTTGAAATAATCCCCCGCAAACGATACAATGGTTTTATATTATACATAAAGGAACAGAGAAATATGAAAATAACACCATCCGCTTCATCAGAGAAACGTTTGATCTGCGCGACGCTGTTTGCCTTTTTTGTCAGCGGCGCGTCCTCCGTGCTTATGGGGAATCTGATGCCATTCCTGAGGGAAATCTACGGCGTTGATTACTCCCGGGCTGGCTTGCTGCTCAGCCTTCCGGCTTGGGGAAATCTTGTGTCTGTTTTTATCACCGGGTTTCTTCCTTCTTACATCGGCCGACGGAAAACCGTGCTGCTGACGGCAGTTTGGATGGCAGCCGCTTACGCCATCATCGGCTTTGGAATCGGCGGCGGAGCACTGCTGAGCGCTGCCTGTCTGACGGTTCAAGGCTCTGTCCAATGACATCTCCGGCGGTGTTACCGCCATCTGCCGTCAGGTTATGCCCGACTGCTATCTGACTTCCAATTGCTCTGTGGAAATGATCTCCAATGATCCGTACACGAAGTTCGTCCTGTCTCTGGATCAGCGGCTGGCGGACACCTTCGGCTCCTTCGGCATCCACCACTGCGGTAAGACCATGGAGCATGTGGCACAGGGCTACAGCAAGGTGAAGGGCCTGACCTTTGCCGAGGTGGGCGCTGGCTCCGACCTGGCTTATGTCCGATCCGTATTCCCGACACTGCCTCTGAACGCCCGGTACTCCGCTGTCAACCTGAAGCACGAGAGCAGGGAAGAAATCGAGGCCAACGTCCGTATCCTGTATACCAGCGGTAAGGGCGAGGAGGGACATTTGTCCATTTCCTGCGTAGGTATTGACAGCAATACGCCCGATGAAAACGTCCGCTGGTTTCTGGAAGCCTGCAGCAAGTATAACGCGTAAGGCATTCTGGCGCAATTTCGCCGACAGGTAAAATAAACAAAATCTTTTTGCCAGGATTCCAGAAATGGAGTCCTGGCTTTCCTTTATGCAGCTTCCGGCAGACTGCGGTAATACTGTAAAGATATGGCGCGCCGCGCCGGTGTTGTCCAGCCCTTCCCGCATATACTGGGCGCACATATGTCGTAGACCCGCCGGATTCGTCACCTGCACATCCGCTGCCCTAGCATAATTTTCCCGTGAAACAGTTTCCCCTCAACCGTTCCAGTCGGTTCCTTGCCCATCCATCTCATCCTTGCAATCCCGTAAAACGGGATTCGGATACGCCCTAGTATTCCAGCTTGCGCAGCAGCTTCTCCACCTCGGCGGCCTTCAGCAGCTTGCCCATGGAGACTACCTTGTCGTTGACAACCAGAGCGGGCATGCTCATGACGCCGTAGCCCATGATCGTTTCCATGTCGGTCACATATTCGACCGCAATATTCAGTCCCATATTCTGAACCGCTGTCTTGGACGCTTCCCACAGAGCGTGGCAGCTCTTGCAGCCGGAGCCGAGAACCTTGACGCAGCAGATGCCATCCACAGCTGCCCCGCAGCAGGTGCTTTCCGCTTTGGCTTTGGAACCACAGCAGCAGCCGACAGTCTCCTCTGCCTTGGGCACAGAGCCGCAGCAGGGCTTCGTTTCTTCTTCCTTTTTCTTACCAAAATTGAACAGCGCCATATTGTTTCCTCCTGTTATACAAGTAAATATTGAATCGCGTTGAAGAAATATCCCACGATTACAATTCCGATGGTACAAATGGCGGCGAACAGCCCCAAAAGCTTTGGCTTTACCGCCTTGCGCAGCATGATCATGGAGGGCAGGCTTAGGGTGGTCACCGCCATCATGAAGCTGAGAATGGTGCCCAAAAGCGCGCCCTTGGCTAGCAGCGCCGCCGCCACGGGAATGGTGCCGAAGATGTCGGCGTACATGGGCACGCCCACGAGCACCGCCAGAATCACGCCAAAGGGATTGCGGCTGCCGAGGATTCCCTGAATCCAGCTTTCGGGAATCCAGTTGTGAATCACCGCGCCGATGCCCACGCCAATGAGAATGTAGGGAAACACCTTTTTGAAGGTGCCCGCCACCTGATCCCTGGCGTACACCAGCCGGTCTTTGACGGTCAGGTTCGGCGCCTCGATATCCACACCGCCCTTGGCTCTGCGGATGAATTCCTCCACATGATTTTCCATGTGTAGCTTCTCAATCAGCGTACCGCCCACTACGGCAACAATCAGACCAAGGATGACATAAATCACCGCAACCTTCGCCCCGAAAATGCTCATGAGCAGCACCAGACTTCCTAAATCCACCATAGGCGAGGAAATCAGGAAGGAAAAGGTCACCCCCAACGGCAGCCCCGCGCTGGTAAAGCCGATGAACAGCGGGATGGAGGAGCAGGAGCAGAAGGGCGTCACCGTGCCCAGCAGCGCGGCGATTGTGTTGGCCCACAGCCCGTGAAACCGGCCCAGAATTCGCTTGCTCCGCTCCGGCGGGAAGTAGCTCTGGATGTAGGAGATCACGAAAATCAGGAAGCACAGCAGCACCGTGATTTTGATGACATCATAGAGGAAAAACTGAACGCTGCCGCCCCAGCGGGAGGCTGTATCCAGCCCCAGTGCGGACAGGCCGCTGCCGACCACGGCGTTCAGCCACTTCATACCCAGAAGCTGATTCTGGATAAAATCCCAAATATTCAAGTAAAGCCCCTTTCATATTTGTAAATGGAAATTTATCTATTTTTGCCCACGCTATTTGCCGTGCCGGAGATTCATTCACAGCACGGCTTGCTTTCACAGGCGGCATTGGCAGGAGTTAACCCGGTCAGATAGTCCTTGGCAATCTGAACGCCCTCTGAAGAAATGCGGTAGTGCATCCACTTGCCTTCCTTGCGTCCCACGACGATGCCGGAATCGCAGAGAAGCTTCATGTGGTGGGACAGGGTGGGCTGGCTGATGCTCATTTCTTCCAAAAGCCGACAGGCGCACTTTTCTCCGCCCCGGAGAAGGTTCAGAATGCGGATACGGTTTTCATCACAAAAGGCCTTGAAAATCAGGGCTGTCGTTCGTTCGTCCATGGCACACCTCCTATCGAAGTTCATCAATATTATATGTAATACATTCATATTTGCCAATAGGTAATTCTCGCATCGAGCGCTTGCTTCAAAAACAGCCCCTGCTTTCTGTTAGGGAAGGTTTTTTCTGGAATGTTAAAGAATTATTAGAAGACTTTTCTTGACTTTTGTGTTATACTATTAAAATCTATGACAATGACACAGAAAAGGAGGGCTTCCTTTGAAATATTGGTTCGGCTATCTGACTGCCGGAATCTTTGCCGCGCTTGTCTGGGTGCTGTCCCAGTTCGGGCAGCGCTACGCGGAGCTGGTGGATATGGTCTACCCCTATGTGGTGCGCACCCTGCAGGATATCCTGGCCAACTGGACCGCCCAGATCAGCTACCCCGTTTGGCAGCTGCTGGCGGTGGTTCTGGGGGTGCTTATCTTAGCCAGCTTCGTGCTGATGATCGTTCTCAAATGGAACCCAATCCAGTGGTTCGGCTGGGTGCTGGCGGTGTTTTCCGGCATCTACCTGCTGCATATGGCTATGTGGGGCATGAATTACTACGCAGGTTCCCTGGCGGACGATATGCGTCTGGAGGTTTCCAGCTACAATCTGGAGGAGCTGACCGAGGCCACCGAATATTACCGTGATAAGGCCAATGCCCTCGCGGAGCAGGTCAATCGGGACGCAAATGGGAACGTTCAGTTTGCGGCCTTTGAAGATCTGGCGAATAAGGCAGGAGAAGGCTTCCATACGCTGACTTATGTAAACCACTACCCTGTGTTTGCCGGCTGTGAGCTGCCGGTGAAAAAGCTGGACTGGGCGGATATGTACACCTCCATGGGCATCACCGGCTACACCTTCGGAATCACCGGCGAGGCCTGCGTGAATCCCCAGATTCCCGACGTGCTGCTGCCCTTTACCATGGCCCACGAAATGGCCCACAGAATGTGCATTGCTTCCGAGCGAGACGCAAATTTTGCCGGATTTCTGGCCTGTTCCGCGAATTCTGACCCGGAATTTCAATATTCCGCCTATTTTATGGCCTTCCGCTACTGCTACAGCGCACTGTGCAGCGTGAATACCCAGTCCGCTGCCGCCGCGGCTGCCCGGGTTAAGGAGGGGGTCGGAGAGAAGCTGCGCACGGATTTTAACGCCTATGACGCATTTTTCAGCCAGAAGCAGGACACCAAAGCGACAAAATTTGCCGACACCGTCAACGACACCTATTTGAAAACCAGCGGAGAGGAAAGCGGCGTCGCTTCTTACGCCGAGGTCTGTGATCTGCTGGTGAACTGGCACATTCAGACTGTGGTGCTGCCTTCCATCACCGTGGAGCGGAATGTCTTCGACCCCTACGACGAAACCATGGTGGATTTGTCGGGAATTGTCAATGCGAGGGAGAATCACGGATGATGGAAAAAACGCTGAGAGAAGGCTTGACCGCTCTGGGATTGTCCCTGCCGGAGGCGCGGCAGGAGAAGCTCTGCGCCTTTGCCCGGGCCATGGTGAAGCAGAATGAGGTCATGAACCTCACCGCCATCACCGAGGATACCCAGGTGGCGAAGCTCCACCTGCTGGACAGCCTGACGGTGCTGTGCTGTACGGATCTGAAAAATAAGACCCTGATCGATGTGGGCTGCGGTGCCGGTTTCCCTGGGGTGCCCTTGGCGATTGCCTGCCCGGAAGCGAAGGTTACGCTGCTGGACAGCCTTGGCAAGCGGGTGAAATGGCTGGAAGAAACCCTGCCCCAGCTGGGCATCGAAGCGGAGTGCGTTACCGCACGGGCGGAGGAAGCGGTGGCCCAGCGCCGGGAATCCTACGATTACGCCACTTCCCGGGCAGTGGCCCGACTGAATATTCTGCTGGAGCTGACGGCCCCCTACGTCAAGGTTGGCGGTGCGGTGCTTGCCATGAAGGGCGCGCAGGCCGCGGAAGAGCTTTCCGAGTGCGCCGGAGCCATCAAAAAGCTGGGGCTGCAGCTGGAGGAAGTCCGGGAGTTCCCGGTGGACGGCGCTTCCCATGCGGTGATTGTCCTGCGAAAAATCGCTCCGACACCAAAACAGTACCCCCGACGGTACGCGAAGATCAAGCAGTCACCGCTGTAGGCGGCAGGGCCGCCGGCCAATGCGTTACGAACACTGGGCGTTTGACCTACATCCTTTGGGCCCCTCGACCGGGAATGCTTTGTTAGATAAAGGAGAATTTAATTGACAATTGTGGTATCCCTTCGGGATGAATAAAAATAAACCACAGCCGTAAATACCCACAGGTTTTCCGAAGGATCCTGCTATATATGACATTTTTTAATTGTCCCGCAGGGACTCCTTAATTGTCAACTGTCAACTGTCAATTGTCAATTGAAGAACAATTTATCCTACCAGAAAACGATACCGAAAACCGATAGGCACATTAAAAAGAGGAAATCTCTATGGAAGTCTTTTTCAGTCTCATTCTTGGCTACGCCATGGGCTGTCTGAATCCGGCGGCATGGGTGGGCAAGCGGAACCACATCAACTTAAAAGAGGCGGGCACCGGCAATCTGGGCGCCACCAACACCACCATGGTGCTGGGCCGGAAGGCGGGGGCCTTTGTGCTCATTTTTGACGTGGCGAAATCCTTCCTCGCGGCCCGGATGGCCCGGTGGCTGTTTCCCGAACTGGCGGTGTCGGGAATGCTGGCAAGCATCGGCGTGATTCTGGGCCACTGCTTCCCCATCACCATGCACTTCTCCGGCGGCAAGGGTCTGGCGGCCTTCGGCGGCATGATTCTGGCCTACAATCCAATGATGTTCGTCATCGTGGTGCTGTCCGGCATCGGGATTATGGTACTGCTGGATATCGGTGTAGCCGCTCCGCTGCTGGGTACGGTGATGTTCCCAGTGCTTACCTATCTGTTCAGTCACGACGTTCCTACCACGGTCTGTGCCGTGATTGCCAGTGTGATTATCCTGTATACCCATCTGGACAACGTCCATAAGACCCAGGAGCATTCCGATGTGAAGGTAAAAAACTACTTCCGGGATGTGCTGTTCAAACGAAAGAAAGACAAATAAGTATATTTCATAAAAAACACCCCAAATGTTGGCTTTTTGCAAACATTTGGGGTTGATTTTATTATGGGCAGTGCTCTTTTCGGATGCCAGGCGCTCTATAATACCTCAAACTTATACCCGACGCCCCAGACGGTTTTTAAGCTCCAGTTGGCCTCCACGTTTTCCAGCTTTTCACGCAGCCGCTTGACGTGGACGTCCACCGTCCGGCTGTCGCCGAAATAATCGAAGCCCCAGACCTCGTCCAGCAGCTGGTTGCGGGTGTAGACCCGGTTGGGAGAGGAGGCAAGATAGTACAGCAGCTCCATCTCCTTGGGGGGTGTGTCAATTTTCTTACCGTCCACGATCAGCTCAAAGGCATCCATGTCAATGGTCAGCTTGTCAAACACCAGCCGCCGGGCCTTCTTCTCCGTGGTGATTCCGGCGCTGCGGCGCAGCACCGCCTCAATCCGGGCCAGCACCTCCTTCATTTCGAAGGGCTTGGTGATGTAGTCGTCGGCGCCGGATTTGAGACCCGTCACCTTGTCGTCGGTCTCGCCCTTGGCGGTTAACATAATAATCGGGGTCTGGGATTCGGCCCGGATGGCTTTGCACACGGCCCAGCCGTCCATAACGGGCATCATCACGTCCAGCAGCACCAGATCCGGCTTGATGGCCCGGAACTTGGCAAGACCCTGTCCGCCGTCGGCAGCCACCGTCACGGCATAGCCCTCCTTTTCCAGATACATTTGCAGCAGCTCCGCGATATTGTGATCATCTTCCGCGATGAGAACCGATACAGCCATGTCTGTTTCCTCCCTTTGTTTCCTTTTTTCCTATTATAGCGATTTGCGCCAAAGAAACATGAATAATTTGTAAAGAATACTACCCCAATTTGTGAACACGAAAAAGGGGTTGCAATTGTGGAGTGAAGAAGGTATGATAAGAGTTGCAAGATAGATAGCAGACAGAACGGGTCGTCGGCTTCACATAAATATTTCAATAGCGAATATCTAGTATCTAGTATCTCTGTATCTTTTAGAGGGGGAGCGAGCTATGGTAATTGAATTATTAAAGGCCGTATTGTTCGGCATTGTGGAGGGCGTGACGGAGTGGCTGCCCATTTCCTCCACGGGGCACCTGATTCTGCTGGACGAGTTTATCGCCCTGAATATGTCCGACGCATTCAAGAGCATGTTCGATGTGGTGATTCAGCTGGGCGCGATTTTGGCCGTCATCGTGCTGTTCTTCCACAAGCTGAATCCCTTCTCCCCCAGTAAGTCCGGGGAGGAGAAGAAGCAGACCTGGAACCTGTGGTTCAAGGTCATTGCCGCCATCATCCCCTCGGGCATCGTGGGCGTGCTGTTCGATGACTGGATGGATGAGCACCTGCACAACGGCATCGTGGTTTCCGTCGCACTGATCGTCTACGGTATCGCCTTCATTCTGGTGGAGCGGCGCAGACAGGGAAAGTTTCTGAACACCGCCGCCGTCAGCAACGTGTATGATATTACTTACAAGACGGCTCTGATCATCGGCCTATTCCAGTGCCTGAGCCTGATCCCCGGCACCTCCCGGTCCGGCTCCACCATTCTGGGCGCCATTATGATCGGCGTGGGCCGGTCTGCCGGTGCGGAATTTTCCTTCTTCATGGCGATTCCCACCATGCTGGGGGCTTCCGCCATCAAGCTGCTCAAATTTATGCTGTCCGGCGTCAGCGCCACGGGCACGGAAGTAGGCGTGCTGGTTGTGGGCTGTGTGGTATCGTTCATTGTGAGCCTGCTGGTGATTAAGGGCCTGATGCAGTATGTTCGCAGTCATTCCTTCTCCGCCTTCGGCGTGTACCGCATCGTGCTGGGTATCATCGTGCTGGCGTATTTTGCAATGTTCGCATGATAAGAAAAAATGTAGGGGCGGGTCATTGACCCGCCCGTCCGCGAAGCGGCTGTATTGCTGCGCGGCTGCGCCGAAGGGCGGGCCGCTGACCCGCCCCTATAGATAGAAACGGGAGGATTTTTATGGACTACACACTGGAAAACGAGTACCTGAAGGTCACAATCACCACCTTCGGCGCTCAGGTCAAAAGCGTGAGGCGCAAATGCGACGGCGTGGAGCATATGTGGCAGGCAGACAAGGAAGTTTGGGGCTACCACGCACCCATTCTGTTCCCCCACTGCGGCAAGGTGGTGGATGGGGTCATTGAGGCCAAGGGCGAAACCTTCAAATCCGCCCAGCATGGCTTCGCCCGGCTGCTGGAGCACAGCTATGTTGACAGCAATGCCGATACGCTGGTACTGGAGCTGTGCGCCGACGAGAAGACCCGGAAGGTCTTCCCCTACGAATTCCGGCTGGTGTCTATCTTCACCCTGGAGGGCAGCACCCTGCACCACACCCTGAGCGTTGAGAATCTGGATGACAGCGCCCTGCCCTTCGGCATCGGCTACCATCCGGCCTTCGCCATTCCCTTTGACGACAAGCATTCTTTTGAAGATTACGAGCTGCGCTTTTCTGACACGGAGTCGCCCCTGTGCGTCAACTGCCAGCCCCACGGCCTGCTCCACGGAAACCTCTACTATCTGGGCAGCAACATCCGGGCCATCCCAATTGACGACAAGCTATTTGCCAACGACTCCCACTGCATGGTGAATCTGCGCTCCCAGACCCTTGGTATCTACGAAAAGGACACAGGCCGGGCGGTGGTCTGCGACATCTCCCAGTTCCCCTACACCCTGATCTGGAGCAAACCCGGTACGCCTAAATTCGTGTGCATCGAGCCCTGGCACAGTCTGCCCTCCGCGGAAAACGGGAGCACCGACTGGAACCGAAAGCCCGCCGCTGCCATTCTGGCCCCCGGCGAGGAGTGGAGCTGCACGTTGAGTACCGATTTCGTCCGATAATATCTATGCAGAACAGCGGTGCGGAAACTTCCGCACCGCGTTCCTTATGTATGAATTTCAACTGTTTTTTTTGCCCGATGGAATTTGGGTATGGATTTATAGAAAAAAACCTATCTCATCCATAATTTTTTTACACTTTTGAATATTGATTTTCTTTTATCGATAGTGTAAGATAGAATCGCAAACTTTGGGATACCATGTTGAAAAAACGGGAATCCCCGGAAGTTCAGCAACGCGTCCCTTATATTATAATGAAAGAGGTTATTGCAATGATCGATCTGAGCAAGTATGGCATCACCGGCGTTACCGAGATTGTCCACAATCCTTCCTACGAGGCTCTGTTCGAAGCTGAGATGGACCCCACTCTGGAAGGCTATGAGAAGGGCCAGCTCACCGAGCTGGGCGCTGTCAACGTGATGACCGGCGTGTACACCGGCCGTTCCCCCAAAGACAAGTACATCGTCATGGACGCCAACTCCAAGGACACCGTGTGGTGGACCTCCGACGAGTTCAAGAACGACAACCACCCCATGAGCGAGTCCGTCTGGGCCACCGTCAAGGATCTGGCCATGAAGGAGCTGTCTAACAAGAAGCTGTACGTTGTGGATGCCTTCTGCGGCGCCAACGCCGACACCCGCATGAACGTCCGTTTCATCGTGGAGGTGGCATGGCAGGCTCACTTCATCAAGAATATGTTCATCGTTCCTTCCGAGGAGGAGCTGAAGACCTTCGAGCCTGACTTCGTTGTCTACAACGCCTCCAAGGCCGCTGTTGAGAACTTCAAGGAGCTGGGCCTGAACTCCAGCACCTGCGTGGCCTTCAACATCACCTCCCGTGAGCAGGTCATCCTGAACACCTGGTACGGCGGCGAGATGAAGAAGGGCATGTTCTCCATGATGAACTACTACCTGCCCCTGAAGGGTATCGCTTCCATGCACTGCTCCGCCAACACCGACAAGGAGGGCAAGAACACCGCTCTGTTCTTCGGCCTGTCCGGCACCGGCAAGACTACCCTGTCCACCGATCCCAAGCGTCTGCTGATCGGCGACGACGAGCACGGCTGGGACGACAACGGCGTGTTCAACTTCGAGGGCGGCTGCTACGCCAAGGTCATCGGCCTGGACAAGGAGTCCGAGCCTGATATCTACAACGCCATCAAGCGCAACGCTCTGCTGGAGAACGTCACCGTGGCCGCTGACGGCACCATCGACTTCGCCGACAAGTCCGTCACCGAGAACACCCGTGTGTCCTACCCTATCAGCCACATCGAGAACATCGTTCGTCCCGTTTCCGCGGCTCCCGCTGCCAAGAACGTGATCTTCCTGTCTGCTGACGCCTTCGGCGTGCTGCCTCCCGTGTCCATCCTGACCCCTGAGCAGGCGCAGTACTACTTCCTGTCCGGCTTCACCGCCAAGCTGGCCGGCACCGAGCGGGGCATCACCGAGCCCACCCCCACCTTCTCCGCCTGCTTCGGCCAGGCCTTCCTGGAGCTGCATCCCACCAAGTACGGTGAGGAGCTGGTCAAGAAGATGGAGGCCAACGGCGCCAAGGCTTACCTGGTCAACACCGGCTGGAACGGCACCGGCAAGCGGATCACTATCAAGGATACCCGCGGCATCATCGACGCCATCCTGGACGGCTCCATTAATAAGGCTCCCACCAAGAAGATCCCCCTGTTCAACTTCGAGGTGCCCACCGAGCTGCCCGGCGTGAACCCCGCCATCCTGGATCCCCGGGATACCTACGCGGATGTTTCCGTGTGGGAGACCAAGGCCAAGGATCTGGCCGGCCGGTTCATCAAGAACTTCGTCAAGTACACCGGCAACGACGCCGGCAAGGCTCTGGTCGAGGCTGGCCCCAAGCTGTAATTCCTGTCTCGCACAAAAATGTCCTCAGCTTCGGCTGGGGACTTTTTGCGCTGATTGTGAAAAAGGGAGTCGTGGTATTGTTTTCGGCGATAATCCAGTAAAGGGGAACATTGTTCATTAACACTTCATCCCTTGCCTCTCCCTATGGGAGAGGTGGCAGCCGTCAGGCTGCCGGAGAGGGCCCTCTCAGTCAGCTTCGCTGACAGCTCCCCCAAAGGGGGAGCCAAGCGTGCTTCGTCAGATAAAGCACAATTTATCTAATTAACAGTACCAGAAAGCGATACCGAGCGTGCCCAATGGTGTAACGATGCCCACCGGCTGGCGCACGCATTGTCAGCGGCGACGCGCCATGTCAACCCGAAAATATGAACAATATTTGTACAAATAAATATTGCAATCTTCACAAAACTTAATACTTGCTTAATAACTTTCCCCTTTTTTCGTTAATATTTTTCGCTTATAATAAAGCCATAAAGATCAAACGAAACATCCCAGTCCTCCTACAGGACGGTTTCTATAAATTGCTACCTACCATCTTTTTCATTTTTCCTCTCCTCTTTTCTTGTTGCAAAAACCGCGGCACACGCCGCGGTTTTTGCATGTCCGCAGTGCGGACTTCCAATGCGTTACGTTCACGGGAGATAATCGATTCCCCATTGGGCACTGCTCTGTATCGGTTCTGCTTCTAAGGCTTCCTTGCGGGGAAGCTTTTCTTTTTTGTAGAAAGTGGAGAGTAAAGCTTCCACTTCACTCTCCACACTTCAAACTATTATTTACTTCCCATGAGAATCTTCGCCAGGTCGGAATTAGCGTCCAGAATCACAGTCTTGTCGCTGCCGTTCAGGCTGGATTTCAGCGCGTCCAGCGCAAGGGTGAATTCGTAGAAATCCTGCTTGTCCTTACTGTCGTAGGCCTCTGCCAGGAGCCGCATGTACTCCTGTTCGCCTTCGGCTTCCCGCTTGGCGGCTTCGGCTTGGGCGTCGGAAACCATGATGTTTACCTTCTTGTCCACATCGTTGCGGATGATGGAGGCCTCGTAATTGCCGTCGGCGGTGTACTTTTCCGCCATCTGGTTCCGCTCGGAGATCATTCGGCCGTAAACCGCGTTCAGGTTGCTCTCCGGCAGGTCGAACTGTTTGATCTTCACATCCTCCACATGGATGCCGTAGGTCTTCGCCAGGGCGTTTACATCGGAGGCGATGTTGCCGTAGATGTCGTTGCGCTTGGAGCCGTCCTCCATGTTGATGATGTCACTCTGGGCCAGCGTGCCCATGACGGTTTTCAGCTCGTTGTAGGTCAGAGCGTCCAGCCGCTGCTCTGCCACGGAGGTGGAGCCAAGGGTCTGATAGAAGAGCTTCGGATCGGAGATACTCCACAGAATGTAGCAGTCCACGGTCATGTTCTGCTTATCGGAGGTCAGCACCTCGGAGGGCGGAATGTCGTAGAGCTGGGTAGCACGGCTGAAGTATTTCACGGTATCCAGGAAGGGCACCTTGAAGTGCAGGCCGGATTCCGAGGTGGTATCGATGATCTTGGAGAACCGCACGGTACAGGCGTACTCGTTTTCAAACACCGTGAAGCAGGAACCGGCCAACAAAATGGCGATCAGCGCCACCACGATGATGGCAATGGATGTTTTCTTCATATTACTGGCCTCCTTCCACGGTGGTCATAGGCTCCAACGGAAGCAGCGTCTGTAAATTGCCGCCGTCGCCGGTGTTCACATAGAGCTTCACGCCAGGCAGAACCTTGGAAATGGCTTCATAGTACATTCTGGATTTTGTGATGCCGGGATTCTGGGCGTACTCTTCATACATGGCGTTGAACATTGCCACCTGCTCCACCGCCTCGTTGATACGCTTCTGTTTCAGGTACTCCGCATTCTGGATCAGCTTGTCTGCCTTGGCCTGGGCGTTGGGGATTTGGGCATTCTTATAGGCCTTGGCGTCGTTGATAACGGTTTCTGCCTGCTGCTTGGCGGTTTCCACGGCTTTGAAGGCCTCGATGACCTCTGCCGTGGGCGGCTCCGCGTCTTGAATCTTTACATCCACCAGGGTCAGACCGATGTCATATTCCTGTAAAATCCGGGTGACCAGTTCTTTGACCTGCATCTGGATATTCTCCTTGCCGTCGGTAAGCACAGCGTCCACGCTGGACGACCCAACTACGTTTCGCACCTGACTCTGAATGAGGTTGCGCAGAATCAGCTCCGGCTCGTCAGAGGAGAACAGGTACTGTACCGGGTCGGAGATTTTGTATTCCACGAAGAAGTCCACGTTGACGATGTTGTAGTCGCCGGTGATCATGGTGCTCTCGCTGCTGTTAAAGTCGCTGCTGCCGCTGGTATAGCCCAGCTCAATCTTCTGGTAGACATTGGTGCTGACCTTGTGGGCCTGCTGAATGCCCAGAGGCAGCTTGAAGTGAATGCCCGCGTCCACCACATCCGTGACCTTGCCGAAGGTGGTGACCACGGCCTGCTCCTTGTCGTCTACGGTGTACCAGCAGGTTCCGGCCACACTGATGACGACGAGGGCCAGCAACACGGCCAGAATGGTCTTTCCGGCCCGCTTGAAGCTGGGCTTTTTCTTTGGGGGCTTTGGCGGCTGGGGCGGTGTCTCTGGCGCCCAATGATAGGTTCCGTTTTCGTCCATATGGGATTCTCCTTTTCTAATGTGATATTCGATAAGAATTTTCTGATTTGATTATAGCACAGGTTTCTTTCGCTGCCAACTGTGATTTGAACACACTCCATGAACAATCTGTAAAGCTTTTTGCGCGAGAAATTGATTTTCGGGGAGAACATCGGAATTTTGCTCTTTACGAACTGCGAAAAGTGTTGTACAATACAGCATATCACGATGGGAGGTGCGGACTGTGTACTGCCTCAGGTGCGGCCGGGAAACGGACGATGAACAGGCCTTTTGCTTGGAATGCCAGAAGGAAATGGCCAGATATCCTGTAGATCCCAACGCGGTGGTTACCCTCCCTGCCCGCAGGCAGACCCCACCGAAGAAGGTTGTGAAGCGGAAAATCTCCCCGGAGGAACAGTTAAAATTTCTCAGACGCCGGGTGCGAATCTATGCCTGCCTGTTTATCGCGGCATTGATCACGGCAGTCTGCCTTGCTGTCCCGTTCATTCGGGACATTGGAAAGGAGAAGTTCCAGATTGGGCAGAACTATTCCACCGTGAAGCCCAGTACGGAACCGACGGCGATTTCCTCAGAAGGAGAATGATTGTTTCACGTGAAACAGCGGGATTGGGATGAAGGACGATGTTTCACATGAAACACGAAAGATAGGAGAGAAAAATGGGTAAGATCATAGCGGTGGTAAACCAGAAAGGCGGCGTGGGGAAAACCACCTCTGCGGTAAACCTGACGGCAGCGCTGCACGAACTGGGCCTGAAGGTACTGCTGTGCGACTTTGATCCGCAGGCAAACGCCACCTCAGGCTTAGGCCTGGACAAGCGTAAAATCAAATATTCCGCCTACGATGTAACCATCAATGATGTCCCGCTGGAGGATGCAGTGGTGCCCACCGAGTATGGCGATGTGCTCCCTTCATCATCAGACCTTGCGGGCGCGGCAGTGGAGCTGATTGGGGCGGAGCATCGGGAGCGTCAGCTGGAAAAGGCGCTGTTCCGGGCAAAGGAGAAATATGACCTCATTTTCATCGACTGCCCCCCTTCCCTGGAATTGCTGACGCTGAACGGTTTGTGCGCCGCCGATGGAATCCTGGTGCCGGTGCAGTGCGAATATTTCGCGCTGGAGGGCCTCAGTGATCTAATGAGTACCCTGCGGATGGTGAAAAAGCGGATGAATCCCCGGCTGGAGATTTTTGGCGTAGCCCTGACCATGTTTGACGGGCGCACCAACTTCTCCACCCAGGTGGCTCAGGAGGTGCGCAAGCACTTCCCCGGCAAGGTGTTCACAACGGTCATCCCGAGAAACATCCGCCTTGCGGAGGCACCCAGCCACGGCATCCCTGTGACGGTCTATGACCGAAGCAGCCGGGGGGCCGTAGCATATCGGGCCATGGCGGAGGAGATTAAGGAAAAGCTGTCAGGATGAACAAATTATGTAGGGCAGGCCGCCCTACAGAGTATTATGTGAGGTGACACAATGGCAAGCAACAAAGGCTTAGGCAAGGGCCTTGGGGCGCTACTGGGGGATTTTTCGGAAGAACCCGCGGCAGACAGCGCCTACCGGCTGCTGCCCATTTACAAGGTAGAACCCAACCCGGATCAGCCCCGGCACGACTTTGATGAAGAGGAATTGCAGGCGCTGTCCGAATCCATCGCGGTGCATGGGGTGATTCAGCCTCTGACTGTCCGGGAAATGCCCAACGGCTACTACCAGATCATCGCCGGTGAGCGGCGCTGGCGGGCGGCACGGATGGCAAACATCAGTGACGTGCCTGTCATCGTGGTGGAAGCCGACGATAAAAAGGCCATGGAGCTGGCGCTGATTGAGAATTTGCAGCGGCAGGACTTAAACCCTGTGGAAGAAGCCCTGGGGTATCAGTCCCTGATTGAGGAATACGGTCTGACCCAGGAGGAAGCTGCGTCCCGGGTGGGCAAATCCCGCCCCGCCGTGGCAAACGCCCTGCGGCTGCTGGGCCTGTGCCCCGAGGTTCTGGAGCTATTAAAGGCCGGAACCATTTCCGCCGGACACGCCCGGGCGGTGCTGACCCTGAAAAACGAGAAGCAGCAGATCGAGGCGGCAAAGAAGATCATCGCCCTTTCCCTGTCTGTACGGCAGGCAGAAACCCTATGCAAGAATATGGGCAAGCCCCCTGCACCCAAAAAGGAGCCGGTGTTCGAGGTCAACTATGTAGCCGAGTGCGAGAAAAGCCTGAGTAAGCACTTAGGCCGGGGCGTGAAGATCGTCAACGGCAAGCGCAAGGGCCGGTTCGAGCTGGAATTCTACGGCGAAGAGGACTTGCAGAAATTGCTGGATGCCCTGATGAAGCTGGAGAAATAAAGGAATTACCAATCGTAGGGCGGGGTCATGACCCCGCCGACGCAGTTCGTTGATGATCGAGGGTCGATTGTTGTTGACAGTCTTCTTTTTTCGGTGGTGTCCGAAGTGTTTCAGCTGGTCGGCGGGGTCATGACCCCGCCCTACGATGATTTCAAATATTTAAGAGAGGTATTAACCATGTTAGACATCAAACGTATCAAGGAAAATCCCGACGCAATTAAGGCTGGCCTCAAGGCCAAGGAAGTGGACTGCGACGCCATCGTTGACCGCATTCTGGAGCTGGATGTGGAGGTGCGCGGCCTGAAGACTGCGACCGAGACAGCCACCGCCCAGAAGAACAAGCTGGCCAAGGAAAACGGCAAGCTCTTTGGCCAGAAGAAGGGTATGGAGAAGCGGGGCGAGGACACATCCGCCATCGATGCCCAGATCGAAGCCAACAAGGCCGAGTCTGTCCGCCTGGATGGGGAAATCGCTGACGATGCCGAGAAGCTGAAGGTTCTCAATGCCGAATTCCGCACCGCCATGCTGAGCCTACCCAATATGCCCGACCCCGACCTGCTGCCCGGCGGGAAGGAGAACAACCAGCCCCTGCGCTACATCGGCGAAAAGCATTCCTTTGACTTTGAGCCGAAGCATCACGTTGACCTGTGCCAGAATCTGGGTCTTATTGACTATGAGCGGGGCGTGAAGCTGGCTGGCTCCGGCAACTGGATGTACACCGGCATGGGCGCGAGACTGGAATGGGCGCTGCTGAACTATTTCATCGACACCCACATTGCCGACGGCTACGACTTCATTCTGCCCCCTCACATGCTGGAGTACATGTGCGGCGAGACCGCCGGTCAGTTCCCCAAGTTCGCCGACGAGGTCTACAAGATCGCCAACCCCACCGATGACCGGGTGCACTACATGCTGCCCACCGCGGAAGCCGCTCTGTGCTCCATCTACCGGGACGAGATTCTTTCTGAAGCCGATCTGCCCAAGAAGCTGTTCGCCTACACCCCCTGCTTCCGCCGGGAGGCCGGTTCTCACCGTGCCGACGAGCGGGGCATGGTTCGGGGCCATCAGTTCAACAAGGTGGAAATGTTCCAATTCTGCAAGCCCGAGGACTCCGACGCGGCCTTTGACGAGCTGGTGACCAAGGCCGAAAAGCTGGTGGCCGGTCTGGGCCTGCACTTCCGTACCGTGAAGCTGGCGGCGGGCGACTGCTCCGCTTCCATGGCAAGAACCTACGACATCGAAATCCTGATTCCCTCCATGGACGGCTACAAGGAGGTTTCTTCCGTTTCCAATGCCCGGGATTATCAGGCCCGCCGGGGCAACATCCGCTTCCGCCGGGAAGCCACCGGCAAGCCCGAGTTCGTTCACACCCTGAACGGCTCCGGCCTGGCCACCTCCCGCATCTTCCCTGCTCTCGTGGAGCAGAACCAGCGGGCCGACGGCTCTATCGTCATCCCCGAGGTGCTGCGCAAGTACCTGGGCGGCATGGAAGTCATTGAAAAGCGCTGATAAATAAAAAGATAAGAAAAGATACAAGATACAAGTTACAAGATACAAGATAAGGATGATCGTAGCACTAATAATATCTTGTATCTAGTATCTTGTATCTCAGTATCTAAAATAAGGGGTGTACATTATGCAGAAGCGTGTTACAAAACCAAAGTGGTGGGATGAATTTCTGGCCTTTGCCGTGAAGGGCAACGCCATGGCGCTGGCAGTCGGTACCATTATCGGCGCCGCCTTCTCCGGCATCACCAAGAGCCTGACCGACGATGTGATTATGCCCATCGTTGCCATCTTCATGGGCGGCATCGATTTTTCCGAGCTGAAGATTACCCTGCCCCGGCTGTTCAGCGAGCCTGTGCTGGACGAGGCCGGTAACGAGATCCTCAACACCCTGAACTACGGCAACTTCATCTCCGCCATCATCAATTTCCTGATTCTGGCGCTGGTGGTGTTCTTCCTGGTGCGGGGCCTGAACAAGCTGTCCGAAATGGGCAAGAAGAAGGAAGCCGAAGCACCCACGGAAGAGCCTGCCCCTCCCGAACCCAGCAATGAGGAAAAGCTGCTGGCTGAGATCCGGGATCTGCTGAAAAACCGTTAAAGCCATGCGGGAGGAATATTCGTTCCTCCCGCTTTTCCATTGAGGTAAGAAGGATGAAATATTTGACCCAATTTTTGCGGATTACCGCCTTTACGCTGGCAGGTGAACTGCTGCAGCGGCTCATTCCCCTGCCGGTGCCCGCCTCTGTCTACGGTCTGGCGCTGCTGTTTGCCGCGCTGTGTCTTGGGGTTGTCAAGCTGGAACAGGTAAAGGACGCGGCGGGATTTCTCATTTCCATTCTGCCCATTCTCTTTGTTCCCACGGCTGTGGGAATTCTGGAGAACTGGGGCATGATCAAAGACGACGTGATCCCCATTTTCCTGCTGGCGCTGCTCAGCACCGTGGTTACCTTCGGCATCGCGGGGCGCGTTACCCAAAACCTGCGGAAGAAGGAGGAAAAGAAAGATGCAGCTTCTTGAATCCATCGATGTCTTTCCTGTTATTGTGACCCTTGCGGCCTTCCAGGTCGGGCAGGTCTGTCAGAAAAAGTGGAAGAAGCCTATTTTTAATCCCACCCTCATTGGCATGGTGCTGGTCACGGTTTTCGTGGTGGTTTCCGGCATGAACCCGGACGGCTATACCTCCGGGACAAAGCTGATCTTCTGGCTTATGACTCCGGCCACCATCAGTCTGGCTGTGCCCATGTACGAGCAGTTTCAGGTGCTGAAAAAGAGCCTGAAAGCTGTTCTTGCGGGGGTCTGTGCCGGGGTGCTGAGCTGTATGGTGATGATCGTCGCCGTAAGCCTGCTGCTGAAATTCGAGCGAAGCGTGATGATTTCCCTTATGCCAAAGAGTGTCACCACCGCCATCGGCATGAGCCTGAGCGAAATGTTCGGCGGCATGGGCGGCGTCACCGTAGCCGCAATCATTGTCACCGGCATCGGCGGCAATATGATGGGGCCGATGTTATGTAAACTATTCGGCATCACCGATGAGATTGCCCAGGGCGTGGCCTTCGGCACCGCGGCCCACGTCATCGGCACCGCCAAGGCCAACGAGCTGAGTGAGCTGACCGGCGCGGCTAGCAGCCTTTCACTGGTGGTGGCGGGACTGCTCACAGCGGTATTCATGCCGATGATCGTCAATCTGTGGTAACAAGGGAGAAGAATATGGAATATAGAATTGAGTACGATTCCATGGGGGAAATCCGGGTTCCGGCGGACAAGTACTGGGGCGCCCAGACCCAGCGCAGCGTGGAGAATTTCCCCATCGGCGTGGGTCTGGAAACCATGCCCAAGGAAATTATCCGAGCCTTTGGCCTGCTAAAAAAGGCTGCCGCCATGGCGAACCACGCCATCAAACCCGAAAAAATGACGGATAGGAAGCTGGCTGCCATTTCCGCGGCCTGCGACCAGATCACCCGCGGGGAGCGATACGACCAGTTCCCCCTGGTGGTGTGGCAGACCGGCTCCGGCACCCAGTCCAACATGAACGCCAACGAGGTCATCGCCCACATCGGCAACGAGATTCTCGGGGAAACCGCTCTCCATCCCAACGACGATGTGAACATGTCCCAGTCCTCCAACGACACCTTCCCCACCGCCATGCACATCGCGGCGGTGCTTGCCCTGGAGGATCAGGTGATTCCTGCCATCGATGCGCTGGTGGAAACCTTCACCCGCCTGGAAACCAAAAATGAGGGAGCCATTAAGTGCGGGCGCACCCATTTGCAGGACGCCACCCCCATCTCCTTCCCCCAGGAAATTTCCGGCTGGCGGACTTCCTTGGAGCAGGACAGAGAGCTCATCAAACGCGCCCTCCCTCCCCTGCACGAGCTGGCCCTGGGCGGCACCGCTGTGGGTACGGGGCTGAATGCTCCGGCAGGCTTTGACAAGGCAGCCGCCGATGCGCTCACCGAACTGACGGGCAAGCCCTTCGTCACCGCCCCCAACAAGTTCCATGCCCTCACCTCAAAGGATGAACTGGTCTTCGCCCATGGGGCGCTGAAAGCCCTGGCCTGCGACCTGATGAAGATTGCCAACGACGTGCGCTGGCTGGCCTCCGGCCCTCGGCTGGGTCTGGGAGAAATCACCATTCCCGCCAATGAGCCCGGCTCCTCCATCATGCCCGGCAAGGTCAATCCCACCCAGTGCGAGGCTCTGACTATGGTTGCCGTGCAGGTCATGGGCAATGATGCCGCCGTGGGCATCGCCGCCAGTCAGGGCAATTTCCAGCTGAATGTGTTCATGCCGGTGCTGATTTACAATTTCCTGCAATCCGCGCGGCTGTTGTCGGAATCCATGAGAGCCTTCAATGATCGCTGCGCTGCCGGAATTCAGGCCAACCGGGAGAAAATGGGGCAGAATCTGCGCAATTCCCTCATGCTGGTCACCGCCCTGAACCCCTACATCGGCTACGAAAACGCAGCAAAAACCGCGAAAAAGGCCTTCGTCGAGAATATTTCGCTGAAAGAAGCCTGTGTCGCCCTTGGATTCCTGACGGAGCAGCGGTTTGACGAGGTTTTCCACCCGGAGACTATGATATGAACATCGCCCGGAAACCGTCTGGTTTCCGGGCGTATCATTTTGAATCAGAGGGTTTTCAAAAATTCTCCAATGAGCCGGTTGACTTCCTCTGGCACGTCGGTATTGGAATTATGCCCCGCACCCGCAAGCCAGTTCAGCGGCAGGCCGTCGATTTTTGCCCAACGGCGGTTGTAGCTTTTGGCGGAACCGGCGGCGTCCTTTTCCCCGCACAGCAGCAGGGCCGGGCAGTCAATGCGGTATTCAGGCCGGGCCTCCACTGCCTCCGCCAGAATGCGGTAGCCGTGGACGGTGAGATCCAGATACCCCTCCCGGTCATAGACGGCCCAGGTCTTTGCCATCAGCTCCCGGCCATAGGGCGTCTGTGAGGTGCCGCTGATGCCCCATTTGAGCAGCAGCTTCCATGGAATCATTTCGTACATCCACCGGGTGTCTTTGAGAAGGGCCAGCTCCCAGCCGGAAAAATACTTCCGGCTTAAGGGCGCGGAATCGATGGAAACGAAGCCGGAAACGGTTCCGGGATACATGGCTAGGTAACATTGTGCGATGTAGCCGCCCAGGGACTGGCCGATGAGCACCGGGTACTGGATGCCCTCAGCTCCCAGAATTTCATGGAGATACCGGGCCATGTCGTCCATGGAGAAGTTCAGAGCGAAGGGCCGGGAAGCAGCGTGGCCCGGGGCGTCCCAGGTAAGGCGGTTATATTCGGGAAAGGCGGGAATCTGCTGATCAAATAAGTGGTGATCGGCAGTCAGACCCGGCAGAAACACCAGCCAGGGCTTCTCCGGCTCCCCTGCTGTGATCCAGTAGTGGATATCGCCGGAGGGGGTGGCATAGACTTTTTCAAGAGTGTTCATGACAGTGCCTCCAATTGCCAACTTAGGATACCTGCATCATAGCACCGCCTGTCGGAAAGTCAAGGAATACCTCAAGAAAGCACACAACGGCCTCGAAATTGGAAACGATTCCATCATTCTGCCCAAAAAGACAGATGCCAGATTGTGGAAACTGCGGAACTTTTCAAAACAGCGAAAAAAGGGGTTGATTTCTTACGAGACTTGCGCTAAACTCGAGTTATGGAAGCGTTGGAATCGTTTCCAAAATCACATGAGGGTCAACCCCCAACAAAGTTTTTAGGAGGAAACATAATGAAAAAGCTGATTGCAATGCTGCTGGCTCTGGTTATGGTTCTGGGCCTGGCCGCCTGCGGCGGTTCTTCCACCCCCGCTGCCACGCAGGCTCCCGCTGCCCCTGCCACTGACGCAGCACCCGCTGCCACCGAGGCCGCTACCCCCGCCGCTGAGGGCCGTGTCTACTACCTGAACTTCAAGCCTGAGGCAGATACCGCCATGCAGGAGCTGGCTAAGCTCTACACCGAGACCACCGGCATCCCCGTCAAGGTCGTCACCGCCGCTTCCGGCACCTACTCCGACACCCTGACCGCTGAGATGGCCAAGTCCGAGGCTCCCACCATCTACAACATCGGCAATATGTCCGGCCTGGCCGACTGGGACGACTACGCTCTGGATCTGACCGGCACCGCCATCGCCGGTGAGCTGACCACCGACGAGTTCAACCTCTACAACGATGCCGGCGAGCTGAAGGCCATCGGCCACTGCTTCGAGTCCTACGGCATCATCGTCAACAAGGCTCTGCTGGAGAAGGCCGGCCACTCCATCGACGAGATCAAGGACTTCGCTTCCCTGAAGGCTGTTGCTGACGACATCCACGCCCGCGCTGCTGAGCTGGGCTTCGATGCCTTCTCCGCTCCCGGCCTGGACGGCTCCTCCTCCTGGCGTTTCTCCGGCCACCTGGCCAACATGCCCCTGTTCTACGAGTTCCGGGATGACGGCATCACCGAGCAGCCCGCTACCATCAAGGGCACCTACCTGGACAACTTCCGCAACATCTGGGATCTGTACATCACCGACACCGCTGCTGACGCCAAGACTCTGACCACCGGCACCGGCGACGAGAGCAAGGCTGAGTTCACCGAGGGCAAGGCTGCCTTCTACCAGAACGGCACCTGGGAGTTCGCTTCCCTGACTGAGGCCGGCATGACCGATATCTGCATGATCCCCATCTACTGCGGTGTTGCCGGTGAAGAGAAGGCTGGCCTGTGCTCCGGCACTGAGAACTGCTGGGCTGTGAACAGCCAGGTTTCCGAGGCCGATCAGAAGGCTTCTCTGGACTTCCTGTACTGGCTGGTCACCGATGAGGTTGCTGCTCAGAAGATGGTGGACACCCTGGGCGCTCTGCCCTTCAAGGCTGCTCCCGCCTCCTCCAACACCTTCCTGGCCAACGGTAACGACCTGCTGGCAAAGGGCAACTACAACGTGTCCTGGGCCTTCAACCACACCCCCAACGTGGACTCCTGGAGAGCTACCGTTGTGACCGCTCTGGCGAAGTACTCCGCCGATCCCACCGATGCCAACTGGGCTGAGGTTGTCTCCGCCTTCGTGGACGGCTGGGCTGTTGAGTACAACACCGTCAACGGCTAATTTCATTACCACCGAAAGGGGCGGGCGCACTGCCCGCCCTTTTGCGGTGAGTCACCGCTGACAGTGACGAGACTTCGGATTGGTGATAAACCAACACCATTGGGCCTGCCCGGTTCGGTCCGCTCAGTCATCATAGTTATCATTTCCAGCGCTATTTGAATACCGCTCGATTCCATACGACACGTTTACAGGGCGGGGGTCTGCGCCCGATCCTAAGCGGACTCAGACCTCTGCCCTGTGCGCAAAACAGGCTGCGCCCGGCAGCATCCGGGCAAAAACAGGAAAGAAAGGAAGATTTACTTGGCCAAATCCAAACAGAGCGTGAATCTGGTGCAGCGGCCCATTCGGAAGTTCGCTCCCATTTTCATTCTTCCCACCTTCGCGGCATTCCTCATCGGCTTCGTCTGGCCCTTCATTCAGGGCATCTACCTGTCCTTCTGCAAATTCAACACCCCGAAGGACGCCAAATGGGTGGGATTCGGCAACTATCTGAAGGTGTTCACCGACGCGGGCTTCCTGAACGCGTTCAAGAACACTGCCGCCTTCGCAATTGTGTCCATCATCCTCATCAACGTCATCGCCTTCATGATCGCCTACGCCCTGACTCAGAAGATGCGGGGCGCCAACCTGTTCCGTACCGTCTTCTTCATGCCCAACCTGATCGGCGGCGTGGTGCTGGGCTACATCTGGAGCATGATCTTTGACGGCATTCTTAAGCGCTACGGCACCTACCTGACCGCCAACGGCACCTATGGCTTCTGGGGTCTGGTGATTTTGGTGGCCTGGCAGCAGATCGGCTACATGATGATTATTTACATTGCCGGTCTTCAGTCCATTTCCGAGGATATGCTGGAGGCCGCCAAGATCGACGGTGCCAGCGGCTCCCAGACCCTGTTCCAGGTGGTCATCCCCAACGTGATGCCCGCCATCACCACCTGCACCTTCCTGACGCTGACCAACTCCTTCAAGATGTTCGACCAGAACATGGCCCTGACCGGCGGCCTGCCCTCCGTCATGCAAAACGGCGCAAAGGTCAACATCACCGAATTGCTGGCTCTGAATATCTACTCCACCTACAACATCAATAAGAACTGGCACGGCGTGGCCCAGGCCAAGGCTGTGGTATTCTTCATCCTGGTTGCCGTGCTGGCCATCGCCCAGCAGGCCGCCACCCGCAGCAAGGAGGTTCAGTAATGAAAACCAAGAAGACCGAACAGTATAGCCGGCTGAGCAGAGCCTTGACCCTGTTCTTCCTGCTGCTCAGCATCGCCTGGCTGATCCCCATTTTTGAGGTGGTCATCAACTCCTTCAAGGAGAACGCCTTCGTCAACCTGAATCCCTTCGCGCTGCCCAATTCCGAGAGCTTCGTTGGCTTCGCCAACTACATCAAGGGCATGACCTTCGGCAACTACCCCTTCTTAAAGTCCGTTAGCTATAGCCTGTTCATCACGGTGGTGTCCGTGTTCCTGATCCTGCTGTTTTGCTCCATGTCCGCATGGTACATCGCCCGGGTCAACAGCCTGATGAGCAAGATTTTCTACTACCTGTGCCTGTTTAGCATGATCGTTCCCTTCCAGATGGTCATGTTCACCCTGACTTTTACCGCCGACAACCTGCACCTGAACACCCCCTACACCATTCCCATCGTGTATCTGGGCTTTGGCGCCGGTCTTGCCATCTTCATGTTCCTGGGCTTTGTCAAGGGTCTGCCCATGGAGATTGAGGAAGCTGCCGCCATCGACGGCTGCGGCCCGCTGCGCACCTTCTTCCTGGTGGTGCTGCCCATGCTGAAGCCCACCCTGATCAGCGTTGGCATTCTGGAGCTGATGTGGGTTTGGAACGACTACCTCCTGCCCTATCTGGTTCTGGACCGCACCAAGTACATGACCATTCCCATCCATGTGCAGTACCTGAAGGGCTCCTACGGCAGCGTGGATCTGGGCGCCACCATGGCGGTCATCATGCTGAGCATCATCCCCATCATTCTGGTCTATCTGTTCTGCCAGAAGCACATCATCAAGGGCGTGGCTGCCGGTGCCGTCAAGGGCTAGGCCGCAGGGCGGCCAGCCGGTGCGTGCACGGCTGGTACGTCATCGTTACTTCCCAGACCCGCTCGGTATCGTTACCGCTCTGTAAAATGACAATGCGCAGGCGGCGAGTCGCCGCGGACAATGCGCGCGCCAGCCGGTGGGTATCGTTACACCATTGGGTACCGCTCGGTATCGTTACAGCTCTGAAAAATGACAATGCGTAGGGCGGAGTCATGACTCCGCCCTACAGCTAATCACTCCACACTCCAAACTCCACGCTACTAAAAAGGGGGGCCGGTATGACAATCAAAGATCTTGCCGCCAAAACCGGCTATGCTGTCGGCACGGTCTCCCGCGCCCTGAACAACCACCCCAACGTCAGTGAAAAGGCCAGAACCGCTATTTTGCAGGCTGCCCGGGAGATGGATTTTGAAATCAACGTCAACGCCAAGCAGCTCAAGCAGACCCATTCCAACACGATTCTGGTGGTGGTGAAGGGCATCGGCAACGAATTGTTTGGTGAGATGGTGGAGTCCATCCAGCATCTGATTGCCCAGACCCGCTATCAGCTGGTGGTGGACTACATGGACGAGGACGCCAACGAAGTGGCCCGGGCGGTGCAGCTGTGCCGGGAGAAAAAGCCTCTTGGAATTCTGTTCCTTGGCGGCGTCAATGAGAATTTCAGCAGGGATTTTGCTGCCATCGACATTCCCTGTGTGGTGGTGACCAACGACGCCTCCGCGCTGGCCTTTGAGAACCTGTCCAGCGTTTCCACCGACGACCGGGAGGCGGGACGCTGCGCCATCGAGACGCTGATCGCGCTGGGCCATCGTACAATTGCCGTCATCGGCGGCGACCGGCAGGTATCCGACACCAGCCGTCTGCGGTTTGAGGGCTGTGTCAGGGCCTTTGCCGACCACGGCATTCCGTTTGACCCGGACAAGGACTATCAGGGTGTGCGCTATTCCTACCAGGATGGTTACCGTGCCACGAAGGCACTGGTTGCTTCCGGCAGGGAGTTTACCGCCCTGTTTGCCAGCGCGGATGTCATGGCCATCGGCGCCATCCGTGCCCTGCGGGAGTCCGGCAGGCGGGTGCCTGAGGATGTATCCGTTATGGGTATGGACGGTCTGCCAATCGGCGAGTATCTGGTTCCCCAGCTGACCACTGTAGGCCAGTCTGTCAGCACCATGGCTCAGCGCAGCGTGGAAATTCTGCTGCAAGCCATGGAGGACGGGAAAAAAGCCCAGCATGAGACGATTCCCTTCCGAATCTACCGCCGGGAAAGCGTCCGGGAGCTGACAGACTAGACGCACTTCCGAATTCATCATATTTTTGCGCGCGAAGGCGCGATTTTTAGAGCAAGGAGAAAAATACCATGCGTGAAAGCGGTATTTTATTGCATATCACTTCCCTGCCCGGGCCTTACGGCGTGGGCACCATGGGAAAGCAGGCCTATCATTTCGTGGATTTTCTTTTCAAGGCGGGTCAGTCCTGCTGGCAGATCCTGCCCCTGAATCCCACGGGCTACGGTGACTCCCCCTACCAGTCCTTCTCCGCCTTTGCCGGCAATCCCTATCTCATCGATCTGGACACGCTGGTGGAGGAGGGGCTGCTGAAGGCGGAAGAGCCGGGGATGGTCTGCTGGGCAGATATGCCCACCCGTGTGAGTTTCGGCAGGCTCTACGAGCAGCGGGGAAAGCTTCTGCGCCTTGCCTACAGCCGTTTTACGCCCGATGAGGGCTACGCCGCTTTTCTGGAGGAGAACGCCGAATGGCTGCCGGATTACGCCCTGTTTATGGCGCTGAAGGAAAGCTATGGCGGCGCGCCCTGGCTGGACTGGCAGGATAGTCTGCGCCTGCGGGAGGAAACCGCGCTGGAAGCTGCCCGGCAGACCCATGCGGATAAAATCGGCTATCAGTGCTTTGTGCAGTACCTGTTCTTCCGCCAGTGGAAGGCACTGCGCTCCTACGCCAACGGAAAGGGCATCCGCATCATCGGCGACGTGCCCATCTATGTTCCTCTGGACAGCGCCGACGTGTGGGTGAATTATAAGCAGTTCCAGCTGGACGAGACCCGGCACCCCACCGTGGTGGCGGGCTGTCCCCCGGATGGCTTCACCGCCGACGGCCAGCTCTGGGGCAATCCCATCTACGACTGGCAGGCCATGGCGGACACCGGCTTCGACTGGTGGATCAAACGGCTGTCCGCAGCCGCCGGCATGTACGACGTGGTGCGCTTTGACCACTTCCGTGGCTTTGAAAGCTACTGGGCCGTGCCCGCCGGGGATAAGACCGCCCGGAACGGAAAATGGGTGAAAGGCCCCGGCCTGCCCTTTATCCGCACGGTGCGGCAGGCCCTGCCGGAGCTGGACTTCATCGCCGAGGATCTGGGCTTCGTCACCCCGGAGGTTCGCCAGCTTCAGCTGGACTCCGGCTATCCCGGCATGAAGGTGCTGGAATTCGCCTTCGACTCCCGGGAGGAAAGCGATTACCTGCCCCATCTGTATCCCGTGGATTCCGTGTGCTACACCGGCACCCACGACAACGTGACCCTGAAGCAGTGGTTTGACGAGGCCAGCCGGAAGGATAGGGCCTACGCCAAGGCATATCTGGGCCTCAACCGGCAGGAGGGCAATGTCTGGGGCGTGATTCGCGGCGGTATGAGCAGCGTTTCCCGGCTGTTCATCGCCCAGATGCAGGATTATCTGGAGCTGGGCGGCGAGGCCCGGATGAATCACCCCGGCACCCTGTCCAGCGCCAACTGGACCTGGCGGGCGGAGGAGGGCTTTGATTCCGACAAGCTGGCGAAGAAGCTTCGAAATATGACCGGCCTGTACGGCAGACTGAAAACAAACTGAAACCGCATACTACCCCGATCCGGCGCGAAAGCGCCGGATCGGGGTTTTTCATTTTTTGGAGAATTCAGTAAAAAATATAAGAAAAAAAGACGTTGGATAAATCAGGATCAATTGCAATATTACAATGCAAAATCGGAGAAATACTGCAAATAATACGAAGAGGATGAAACAATTCCAGAAAAACTACCATATGATTCCAGTAGCTATTTTCTGAACATTCCTGTACAATACACAGTATTTAGCGCTCCCGGCACAAAAAAGACGGTTGCTGATGGAGAATCCCACAGCAACCCATGGAAAGGCAGGATTCCGAATGCGTCCCAAGACACTGAAATACATTCTGAAGCGAATTGCCATGGCCGTTTTCACGGTGTGGATCGTCATTACCGTCACCTTTTTCGTTATGCGCGCGGTGCCCGGCGGCCCCTTCCTGTCGGAAAAGGCCGTGTCCGAGGCAGCCCAGAAGGCATTGGAGGCCAAATACGGCATGGACAAGCCTCTGATGGTGCAGTATTTCACATATATAAAGGATATTGTGACCAAATTTGACTTTGGCCCCTCCATCAAGCTCCGGGGGCGTATGGTTATCGATGTCATCGCCGACGGTATGCGTACCTCCGCCAGACTGGGCTTCTGCGCCGCGGCCATTGCGCTGATCTTTGGCGTGGCACTGGGCGCCGCGGCAGCGCTGAGGCGAAACGGCTTTGCCGATAAGGCCATCATGGTTCTGACCACCGCGTTCATCTCCATGCCCTCCTTTGTGATCGGTTCGCTGATGGTGCTGATCCTGTCCGTCAGGCTGGGCTGGTTTCCCGCCAACGGCGAGACTGCCAGGGGCCTGATTCTGCCCATCATCGCCCTGTCCCTGTCCCCCATGGCAAATATCACCCGTCTGACCCGCAGCTCCATGCTGGACGTGCTGGGTCAGGACTATATCCGCACCGCCCGGGCCAAGGGCGTGGCCCCCATGAAGATCCTCTTCGGTCACGCATTGAAGAATTCCCTGATCCCCGTCATCACCTATGTCGGCCCTATGCTGGCCTATATCGTCACCGGCTCTCTGGTCATTGAGCAGGTCTTCGCTGTGCCCGGCATTGGCAGAGCCTTCGTCAGCTCCATCACCGGCCGTGATTATCCCCTGATCATGGGCACCACCATCGTGCTGGCGATGCTCATTGTTGTCATGAATCTGGTCAGCGACATCCTGTACAAGCTGGCAGACCCCCGCATTCAGCTGGAGTAAAGGAGAAATGCCAAATGAAGAAAAATCCCCTGAACCTCCGGGTCGATTTGGAGGACTTCCTGCCCGCTACCGAGGCGGAAAAAGAATATATGGTGCGCATGCGCCCCGCTACCACCTTTTTTCAGGATGGCATGAAACGGCTGCTGCGCAACAAGGTCGCCACGGTGAGCATGATCCTGATTGTCGTCATCACGCTGGCAGCCATCATCATCCCCTTCTTCTGGCCCTATTCCTACGATACCATGCTGGGCGTCCGCCCCGGTAAACCCGTGGACGCTTCCTTCAATAACCTGGCTCCCTTCCAGTACGGCAAGACCGAGCTGAAACGCATTGCCGCCGGTGAAAAGGTGTTCCCCCATGTCTTCGGCACCGACGCCGCCGGACGGGACTACTTCATCCGCGTGGTCTACGGCACCCGGGTTTCTCTGGGGGTCGGCTTCTTCGCCAGCCTCATCGTGCTGGCCATCGGCATCACCATGGGCGCTGTCGCGGGATACTTCGGCGGCAAGGTGGATCTGTTCATCATGCGATTGGTGGATATCATCTACTCCTTGCCGGATACCCTGATGATCATTCTGCTGGCCTCTGTTATGAAGGTGGCCCTCGGCCCGGTAATTGACGGCAGCCCGGTGCTTAACCAACTGGGCAGCAACATGATTTCCCTGTTCATCGTGTTCGCCCTGCTGTACTGGGTCAGCATGGCCCGGCAGATCCGCGGTCAGATTCTGTCCCTGAAAGAGCAGGAATATGTGCTGGCGGCCCGCTCCATGGGCGCAAGGCCCGGCTGGATCATTAGAAGGCACCTGATCCCCAACTGCATCAGCGTGATCATCATCTCCACCGCTTTGCAGATTCCCAGCGCTATCTTCACCGAAAGCTTCCTGTCCTATCTGGGTCTGGGGGTCAACGCCCCTATGCCCTCTCTGGGCAGTCTTGCTTCCGAGGCCCTGAACGGCCTGAGCAGCTACCCCTACCGCATGGTCATTCCCGCACTTACCATTTCGCTGATCGTTCTGTCCCTGAACCTGTTCGGCGACGGCCTGCGGGATGCGTTTGACCCGAAATTGAAATCTTGAGAAAGGAGTGCGAAAACGTGGCACTTCTCGAAGTTAACGACCTGCACACCTCCTTCTATACCCCGGCCGGTGAAGTAAAAGCGGTGAACGGCGTGTCCTTTCAGTTGGAACGGGGCAAGGTGCTGGGCATCGTGGGGGAATCCGGCTCCGGCAAGTCCGTCACCGCCTACTCCATCCTGCAGATTCTGGAAAAAACCGGCAAAATTGTCTCCGGCTCCGTGAAGCTCGACGGGCAGGAGCTGGTGGGCATCGGCGAGGAAGGCATGAAGCATATCCGGGGCAACAGGATCTCCATTATTTTTCAGGATCCCATGACCTCCCTGAACCCCACCTACACCATCGGCCACCAGCTGATGGAAGCGATTCTGCTGCACACGGGCCGCAACAAACAGCAGGCCTGGGATCGGGCGGTGGAAATGCTGCGGCTGGCCAACGTCAGCGAGCCGGAAAAGCGGATGAAACAGTACCCCTACGAGTTCTCCGGCGGTATGCGCCAGCGGGTCATGATCGCCATGGCCCTGGCCTGCGAGCCGGACATCCTGATTGCCGACGAGCCGACCACCGCTCTGGACGTGACCATTCAGGCCCAGATTCTGGAGCTGATGCAAAGCTTACAGAAGGAGCTGGGCATGGCCATCATCATGATCACCCACGATTTGGGCGTTGTGGCCCAGATGTGTGACGAGGTCATCGTCATGTACGCCGGCTCCATCTGCGAGCAGGGCACCGCTGACGAGATTTTCTATAACCCAAAGCATGAATACACCAAGGGACTGCTCCACTCCATTCCCACGCTGGATAGCGATGGCGAGCGGCTCCAGCCCATCACCGGCACCCCCATCGACCTGCTGAATATGCCTGCCGGATGTCCCTTTGCCCCTCGGTGCGCCGGGGCCATGAAAATCTGCCTGCGGGAGCGTGCCGAGCGGATGCAGATCAATGACGACCATCAGGCCGCCTGCTGGGTCAATGTCCGGGATGCCAAAATAAAGGAGAATTCCCAATGAGTCAGGATATGCTGGTGGAAGTCAAGCACCTGAAGGAGTATTTTCATATCAATACCGGCATGTTTTCTTCCAAGCCCCTGAAGGCGGTGGACGATGTGTCCTTTTCCATCCGCCGGGGTGAGACCTTGGGTCTCGTGGGGGAATCCGGCTGCGGCAAGACCACCGTGGGCCGCACCCTGCTGCACCTGTATAAGCCTACGGACGGAGAAATCTGGTTTGACGGCAAGCAGATCGTCAGCAAGAAGGACATCGCCGAGTACCGAAAAAAGACCGCCATGGTCTTTCAGGATCCCTATTCCTCTCTGAATCCCCGTATGACCGTGGCGGACATCATCGGCGAGCCCCTGGATGTGCACAAGATGTACAGCAGCGCAGCCCAGCGCAAGGAGCGGATTCTGGAGCTGATGGGTCAGGTGGGGCTGAATTCCGAGCACGCCAACCGTTACGCCCACGAATTCTCCGGCGGTCAGCGGCAGCGCATCGGCATCGCCCGGGCACTGGCCATGAAGCCCCGTTTTGTGGTCTGTGACGAGCCGGTTTCCGCCCTGGACGTGTCCATTCAGGCCCAGGTTATCAATATGTTTGATGAATTGCAGGACAAAATGGGCCTGACCTATCTGTTCATTGCCCATGATTTGCTGGTGGTGCGCCACATTTCCGACAGAATCGCTGTCATGTATCTTGGAAAAATGGTGGAGCTGGCGGATGCCGGTGAAATCTGGGGCCATCCCCTGCACCCCTATACCCGAAGCCTCATGTCCGCCATTCCTCTGCCCGATCCCAAGATGGTCCGGGAGAACCGGCGCATCACCCTGACCGGCGACATTCCCAGCCCTCTGAACGCCCCCTCCGGCTGTCCCTTCCGTACCCGGTGCCCCTATGCAACCGAGGTATGCGCGGAAGTCATGCCTGAATTCAGGGACGTGGGCGGCGGGCACTTTGTCGCCTGCCATCATTTTGAGAAAGGAACCAAAGAAGCATGAAGAAATCGATTTGTATGGCGCTGGCACTGGCGATGGTACTGTCGCTGGCTGCCTGCGGCGGCAAAGACAATGCGCCCGCCGCCACCTCCGCACCCACCGCTGTCACCGGAACCGCTGCTGCCAAAGACAGCATCAATGTGTGCATTGCCTCCGAGCCGGACACTGTGGATCCCGCCCTGAATTCCAGCGTGGACGGCGCGACCATGATCTCCCATCTGTTCGCGGGCATTGCCAGATGGGGGCGGGATTCGCAAGGGAGAGCCGTTCTGGAGCCTGACTGCGCGGAGGAATTAACGGAGGGCATTTTGAATGAGGACGGCACCGTCACCTATACCTACACCCTGCGCGATGGCCTCAAATGGTCTGATGGAAGGGAGCTAACCGCCAGGGACTTTGTCTTTGCGTGGAACCGTGCCGCTTCCGAGGAGCTGGGCGCGGACTATGGGTTCCTGTTTAACTGCATTAAGGGCTACCCCGACGCGCTGGCGGTGGAGGCCCCGGATGCAAGGACGCTGGTTGTGACACTGAATAACCCACTGGCTTACTGGAATGAGCTGATGGCCTTCCCCACCTTCTTCCCGGTTCGTGAGGATGTGGCTGCCCATGAAGCCTGGGCCACCGATCCGGCCACCTATGTTTCCAACGGCGCTTACAAAATGACCGGCTGGATCCACAACTCTGTCATTACCCTGACGAAGAACGAGCATTACTTTGACGCGGACAGCGTCACCATGGAAAAAATCAATTTCTACCTGTCCGATGACACCAATAACATGCTGTCCAACTATAAAAACGGCGACTGGCAGCTGATTGACGACGTGCCTACCAATGAGATGGCCGCCCTGATGGCGGACTATCCCACCGAGTTCCATTCCGATCCTCGGCTGAGCACCTACTATGTCTGCTGGAATGTCAACGAAGACATTCTCCCTGCCGATTCCAATCTGACCGGGGCCGAGGCGGAGGCAGCCCGCAGTGAGATCCGCAATGCCATCGGTCTGCTGCTGGATCGCAATTATATCGTGGACAGCATCTGTCAGGCCGGGGAGAAGCCGGCTTCCTCCTTTGTGCCCGTGGGCATGACGGATGCGGACGGCACCGATTTTCAGAGCAATTCCGGCCACAGCCAGGACTATGCCGGTTACTACAATGTGGCGGGGGAGGAAGCCGTGATTGAGGCCAATTTCAATGCCGCCGTGAAGACGCTGAAAAAGTACTACGCCTACGACGCGTCCACCGGCACTTTCACGAACTTCCCCGCCATCACCTACCTGTATAACACCAACGACAGGCACAAGGCCATTGCCGAATATGTGTCCTCCGCGCTATCTGGCGTGGGCATCACCATGAACATGGACAATCAGGAGTGGAATACCTTCCTGAACACCCGGAAAAACGGCGACTTCACCGTTGCCCGGGAAGGCTGGACCGGCGACTACAACGATCCCAGCACCTTCCTGGACTGCTTCCTGAGCACGTCCGGCAACAACGATGCCCAGCTTGGCAAGGGCCCCCACGCCGATTTGAAGGCCTACAGCATCGATCTGACCGATCTGGGCTATGATGTGAAGGTGGACAACGGCACCTGGGCCGAAACCTACGATGTAATCTGCGAGCTGGCCAGAACCTGCACCGACACCGAAACCCACTACGAGCTGCTGCACCGGGCGGAGGATCTTCTGATGAGCACCGGCACCGTCCTGCCTTTGTTTTACTACACCGATTCCTATCTTCTGGATGACGCTGTTCAGGGCTTCTACGCCAACCCCCTGGGCTGCAAGTTCTTCAAGTACTGCACCATCGGCGGATGATTGAAAATAATCGGGGCCTTCTCCAGCAGGAGAAGGCCCTTGCAATGATCGGCAAATCCGCCTCCGTGGTTGCAAATGCGGACAGACTGTGATATGATGTGAAATTATAAGAGGAAGTCTGCCGTTTTTTGGCATTTGACGGGAGGAACCTATGGAATTTGGAAGAGAAGAAAATGGCTTCGCGGCATCGCAGACCAGAATCCGGCGGCTGCAGTTCGGCTGCCTGCTGGCGATGCTGCTGATTGAGATGGCCTTTTTCCTGCTGGAGGATCGGGCCTCCGGCCTCGCGTATCTGCTGTCGGAGCGCTATCTGACCCTCCCGGCCATGGCCTTTCTGGGGGCATCGCTGTGCCTGGGGCTGCCGCGGCGCAATCGCTGGCATCTGTATGCCGGCATTGCCATGGTGGCGCTGTTTTTCCTGAACCAGATCCTGCATCAGGTGCTGGAATCGGAAGCAAAGCAGGTGGGCACCTTCGTATGCGCCTACGCCCTGTGTTTCCCCTTTGCCGCGGCCACTCAGGACGCCCAGCGGCAGAAGGGCCTGAAATGGATGGCTTGCCTGTTCGTTGGGGTGGGCACGCTGCTGACAGCCTATGCGGCGCTGCTTCTTGGCGGCGTGCTGCCGGGATACTTACAAGATTATGTTTACTGGGACGGCGCCAGATTCTATGCCATGGGACACCCCAACATCTGCGCCACCCTGCTGATGATCGGAATGGCATTTTCCGTGGGATTCGCGCTGCAAAGCCGAAGGCTTTGGGCCAAAGCCGGGCTGGGCGTTCTGGCGCTTGCGCAATTTGCCGCGCTGTCGCTGACCAACGGCAGAACCACCATTATTCTGACCTGTCTGCTGCTGGGCGGCATCGCCTTCTGCGTGCTGCGGGGCCGGGGCTGGAAGCGCTTCCTTCCGGCGCTTCTGGCGGCAGCGGTGGTGATGGCGGCGGCCTTTGGCATGTCCCGGGCAGTATATGGATGGAATCAGGCGCGGCTGACGGGACAGAGGGCGGGGGCCTTGGCAGTCCCCGGCATCACGGCAAAGGCGGATGATATCCAGCCGGAGGAGGCTCTGGTATCGGAGCAATATCAGGGCACGCTGGCAAACGATTTGAAAACCCTCAACGGACGGACCTGGATCTGGAAAACCGCGGGGTGGGGGCTTGGGGACAATCCCCGGATCAAATACATTGGTACGGAATATGTGGAGATGGTTCTGTCCCGTTATGGCCCGCTTCCTGTTTACCATACCCACAATTCCTGGCTGGAGGCTCTGTACCGTATGGGGCTGCCGGGTTTTGGCGCGGCGCTGGTGATCACCGTGCTGGCGGTTTGGAGCGCTGCCGTGGTGCTGTGGCGCAATACGGATCTGTGGAAGAGCTGCATCGCGCTGCTGAGCCTGTGCCTGCTGGGCTGCGCCATGCTGGAGCCGTACCTGTTTGTGGTGGATGTAAGCTATTATTATCTGGATTTTCTGTTCCTGATGTGCCTGGGCTACCTGTGCCTGTGGCGAGTGGAAAAGGCAGCGTGAGAATATGAAGAATTGGAGCAATCTGGTTACCCGGCAGCGCCTTGACGCTGTCGCCGAGGCCATTCAGCGGCTGTGCCTGCTGGTGGTGATCGCTGTGGAACTGCTGTTTTTCATCCCCGGAGAGGCGGTGGATGAAATCGTCTACCTGTTCCTGGAGTGGCGGCTGGTGGACGTCAGCCTCCTGTTTCTGGCGGCATCCTTCTGCCGGAGGTATCTGCGGCAAAGTAAATGGTATTTCCTGTCGGCGCTGCTAGTGGTGATCTGGTTCTATCTGCTGCGCGGGGTACACCTGCGGCTGGAGGGGATCAATCAGGATCCCGGGGCCTTTGTCTGCGCCTATCTTCTGTGCCTGCCTTTCGCCGCTGCCGCGAATGATGCGGAAAAGGGCTGGGGTCTGAAGGCACTGGCTTCCGTATTCACGCTGACGGGAGCGGTATTCGGCGTTTACGCGCTGCTTTTGGTGACAAATCATCTCCCCTCCAGTCTGGACGGCTTTGTCTTCTGGGACGGAGCACGGTTTGGCGTCATGGGGCACCCCAATATCTGCGCCACAATTCTCATGATCAGCGTGGGCCTGTCGGCGGGGCTTGCGGTGATATCGAGGCATGTCTGGCTCAAATGCCTGATGGCGCCGCTGACGGCTCTGGAATTCTGGGCCATATCCCTGACCAACAGCCGGGCCGCCATCGTACTGACCTGTGTGCTGCTGGGGGGCATCCTCTTCTGCCGGCTGCGGGGAACCGGATGGAAGCGTCTGCTTCCGGCGCTGGCCGCGGCGGCGGCAGTCATGGTGCTGCTGTTCTGCCTGTCCCGGACAGTGTTTTCCCTGAACAATGCCCGGCTCACCGAGATGGCCCGGCAGGCCCAGCAGACGGGAGAGGGAATCGGCCTGACGCTGGACGAAACGGGAAAGCTGAAAACGGAGAACGGCCAGGGCAGCTTTGTAAGCTCTATGAAGAACCTGAATGGCCGCACAGAGATCTGGGCAGCCGCTGTGGAGAGCCTGGAGGACAATCCCCGCATTCTGCTGACCGGCACGGAGCACGCGGGAGAAATCATCTCCCCATACTGGCCGGTTATGGATGTTCAGCATGCCCACAACGCGTGGATTCAGACGCTGTTCCAGCTGGGCATCCCCGGACTGCTGGCGGCATTGGCGCTGACGGCACTGGCGGTATGGAACGGCGCGGTGCTGCTGTGGCGCAATGATTGCATGCTTCATTCCTGCGTTGCCATGACGACGCTGTGCCTGATGGGCTGCGCGATGATGGAGCCCTACCTGTTTACTGTTTACGCTCAGTTCCACTATTTTGATTTCCTGTTTATGCTCTGCCTCGGCTACCTGAACCAGTGGCGCAGGCAGACGTCCAATGGGAGAGGAGAGATACAGAATGTATAAAGAGAAAAGCCAGGACTGGATGAAGCATCTGGACTTCATTGTCATTGACCTCCTGATGATGCTGCTGGCCTTTGTACTGGCCTATCTGACCAGATATGGCATTCACATGCGGAATAAGGAAATCTATGTCAGTCTGGCGCTGATTTTGCTGCTGCTGAATTTCGCGGTGATGATCATTGGCGGCACCACCCGGGGGGTTATGTACCGGGGCTATTACCGGGAGCTGGCCGTCACGGCGAAGCATGTGATTCTGGTGCTGCTGCTGTGCATGATGTACCTGTTTCTGGTGAAGGACAGCGAGACCTATTCCCGTCTGGTGATCGGCTATTTCGGGTGCTACTATTTCGCCCTGGCCTATGTATCGCGACAGCTGTGGAAATCCTTCCTGAAGCGCACGCCGGACAAGAACAAAACTGCCATCTATGTGATCACCACCAAAGACAGGGCGGAAGAGGTAGTGAAACGCTACCAGCTTCGGGAGGTCAGCCAGTACCGTCTCACCGGCATCTGCGTCATGGACGCGGACATGGTGGGGCAGGAGATTCAGAGCGTCCCCGTAACCAGCAGCGCCGGGTCTGTTCTGAATTTCCTCTGCCGGGAGTGGGTGGACGAGGTGGTGCTCTCCTTCCCGGAGAACTATAGGACTCCCGCGGACTTTATGGGGAAGCTGGCGGAAATGGGCATCGTGGTGCACATGGAGCTGGAGGCTTTTGCCGAGCTGGGCTGGCAGCGGCAGGAGATTGAAAAAATTGCCGGAAAAACCGTACTTACCATCGGCATGAACATGGCCACCCCGGCCCAGCTGCTGCTCAAGCGGGGCATGGACATTGTGGGCGGTCTGGTGGGCTGCCTGGTCACCGCGGTGCTGACCCTGTTCATCGGCCCCATGATCTATATTCAGTCCCCCGGCCCCATTTTCTTCGCCCAGACCCGGGTGGGAAAGAACGGAAAGCTCTTTAAGATGTACAAGTTCCGCTCCATGTATCTGGACGCCGAGGCCCGGAAGGCAGAGCTGATGGCGGAAAATCGGGTAGGCGGCGGCCTGATGTTCAAGCTGGACTTTGACCCCCGGATCATCGGCAGCAGGAAGCTTCCCGACGGCACGGTGAAAAAGGGCATCGGCAACTTTATCCGGGACTGGTCTCTGGACGAGTTCCCCCAGTTCTGGAACGTGCTCAAGGGCGACCTGTCGCTGGTGGGCACCCGCCCTCCCACGGTGGACGAGTGGGATAAATACGAGCTGCACCACCGGGCCCGGCTTGCGACGAAGCCCGGCATCACGGGGATGTGGCAGGTCAGCGGACGAAGCAAGATCACCGATTTTGAGCAGGTGGTGGCGCTGGATAAGAAGTATATTCAGGAGTGGAGCATGGGCCTTGACCTGCGCATTCTCCTGCAAACCGTTCTGGTGGTTCTCCGCCGGGAGGGTTCCATGTAAATAAGAAAGACTGTCATTCCGAGCCAGTGACCGATGTCACTGGCGTGGGAATCCCCATCGACTTGGGGGATTGCCACACCAGTGTGCGCACTGGTTCGCAATGACAGTTTTTATTTTTTCAGACTTGCAATCAGCAGGCAAGCCCAGAAGAACAGGCTCATGGCCCAATGTCCGCCGCAGATCATGGGGGTGGACACCACTACCAATACTCCGTGGAGGATATCCCCCAGCAGCTGGGAGCGGAACGCGGTGAGAAAATTGGCGATAATCAGCCCGGCGCTTAAGCTGAGAGAAGCGATGCTTAAGCTGCGCACCAGCGAAAGCGCCGCCCGGTTCTTTTCCCGGCGTGCCTTCCAGATGAGCAGCGCCGGCGGCAGAAAAAACAGGATGGACAAAGCCGTCAGCAGAGCCCTCAGAGCACCGGCAGGTTCCGGGATAAATCCCAGAAGCGCGCACAGAATAAACAGAGCGCCCCAGAGCGCGTACAAAAATCGATTCTTCATAGAAGCCTCCCAAATGGCGATATACACCCTATTCTACCCGATTTTCACGGGGATGGCAAGGAAAAAAAGCTGGACAGCGGTATTGGATTCTGATATAATGTATAGAAATTCAGTATGGGGGGAGGTTTTTGTCATGAAATGCCCTTACTGCGGAGATCAGGAAAGTAAAGTCGTGGATTCCCGCCGGTCTGAGGACGGTCTGAGCATCCGCCGCCGCCGGGAGTGTCTTGGCTGCCTGCGCCGGTTTACCACCTATGAGATCGTGGAGAGCCTGCCCATCATCGTGGTCAAGCGCAACGGCTCCCGCCAGAGCTTTGACAGAAACAAGATTCTCAATTCCATGATCCGGGCCTTTGACAAGCGGAAGGTGGATGTGAATGACCTTGACCGCATCACCACGGAAATTGAGCAGACCATTCAGAACACCCTGGAGCGGGAGATCAGCACCGATAAGATCGGCGAAATGGTCATGGAGCGGCTGAAGCCTCTGGATGAGGTGGCTTATATCCGCTTTGCCTCCATCTACCACCGCTTTCAGGATGCCCAGAGCTTTATGCGGGAGATCAGCAAATTCCTGGAGGAGAAATAATGAGCACAAACCCAACTGAAATGATTCAGGCCACGGAATCGGCGCTGGATATCGAGTCCATCAAGAGCCTGATGGACGGTTTTGACCCCGCCGCGCTGCTGCCGGACTTAAGCGACCTTTTTGGCTCGTTGGCAACGCTTTGCCGCTTCGCCGTGATGATCGGGCCGGTGGTGCTGCTGGTATTGGGCCTTGCCTATCTGTTTCTGTCCCCCCGGGAAGCCAACTATTATTTCGGTTACCGCTGCTATTTCGGCATGGGCAGCGTGCAGGCTTGGCGGTTCACCCAGCGCATCGCGGGCATGCTGTTCGGCGGTGTGGGCCTGATTCTCACCATTGTGATGTTCCTGATCTCCGGCGGCTTCGCCGAAATGGAGGTTACGGACATGGTGTGGAAGGCCGCCGGATGCCTTGCGTGCCAGGCGATTATCGCGATTGTTTTGACATTGCTTGTGAACTTTCTGGCGTTTTTCTTCTTCGACGCCAAGGGCGGCCCCAGAAGAAGAAAGAAAAAATAAAAAAGCCTTCCCCAAAGGGGAAGGCTTTTTTGTTCACAGACGGCGGCTTGCGGACAAGCCGCCCTACGGTATATCATACTAATTCTTAATTAAAAACTTCAATTATCCAATCTCTGCCAGTAATGCTGGAAATGACATTGTTAGACAAAGAGCAAATGGTGTCACACAAGCGATCAACTACCTTTTCAAGAGTCGCAAAGATTTCATTGCGGAATCCACGCTTTCGGATCTCTTTCCAAATCTGTTCAATGGGATTCATTTCAGGCGTATATGGAGGGATGTGGAAAAGGATTATATTCTCTGGTAATTCCAATCCACCGGATTTGTGCCATGCAGCACCGTCACAGCAGAGCAAAATTATGTCATCGGGAAATCGTTCAGATAATTTCTTCAGAAAGATGTTCATGCACACTGTATTGCAATAAGGCATGACAAGAAAATATCCGTCACCGGTCAACGGCTCTACCGCCCCATAGGCATAGCGATACTCCCGGATGTGGTGACAGGGCACACTGGGACGTATCCCTTTCTCGCACCAGCAGTACTTTGGCTTGTTAATTCGACCAAATCCAGCTTCATCCTGGAACATCAGGCGAATTTTCTTCCCGCTGTGGATAACTTTCAGATCTTCTACAGAGGTTTTAATTTTTTTGAGGCCGCGATTTCTTCTTCGCTGGCCTTTTTGGGGTGTCTGCTCCGGGGCATTACCTTACGCCATCCATGACGATGCAGAACAAAGTATATTTGACCGTTGCTGACTGGATGGTCTACTGCACTTTGATATGCTTTCGCAATTTCACTGATTTCTACCAGCTCGCCCTTTTCTGCACGTGCTTTGAAAGGAGCCAGAATAGCTGCTTCTTCTTCCATGCTCATATTGCGATGATTTCCACCATAATGATTCCCCGAAATTGCTTCAAGCCCTTTACTCCGATATTTTGCCACCAACTGGCTCACATAGGCTGGGCAGAAACCAGTTGCCTCAGCCACATCCTTGGAACTGGCACCTTTAGCCCGCAGTTCCAGTGCTTTCAATCTGGCCTCGGCTCTTTTGTCCTTATTTTCCTTGCGCGCTTGCTCAATCGCTTTTATTTCTTCATCGATGAATTTGTATCTGGAAGCCATATTTATCACCCAGATATAGTATAGCATATCTTTGTATTTATTTGAAGTGTTTTATTAAGAAATAGTAT
>JALFUW010000052.1 GCA_022786995.1 Clostridiales bacterium | reverse complement strand
CATAGCCAGATACTTGGTGATAGCGGCGGTCAGAGTGGTCTTGCCGTGGTCAACGTGGCCGATGGTGCCGATGTTAACGTGGGGCTTATTTCTCTCAAACTTCTGCTTTGCCATTTGAAATATTCCTCCTAGTTAATGATTGTATAAATGAATGAACATTTTAGGTTCGTGCGTCGCCGCACATCGGGTATATCATACTACACAGTGGCGGGAAACACAAGAGAAATTTTGCAATTTCCCGGAAAAAACTGCATTTTCTGTGGGAAGCGGTGCCTCCCACAGAAAAGGAAGCGCGATCAGTCTCTGCCCCGGGCCTTGATGATCTCGTCGGTCTTGGACTTGGGCAGCTCGGAGTTGTGGCTGGGCTCCATGGTGTAGTTGCCGCGGCCCTGGGTCTTGGAACGCAGGTCGGTGGCGTAACCGAACATCTCCGCCAGAGGCACGTTGGCATCCACCTGAACAGCACCGGTACGGGTGATCTGGCCCAGAATGTTGCCGCGGCGGGCGGTGATGTCGCCGATGACGGTGCCCATATACTCATCGGGCACGGTGACGGAAACCTTCATGATAGGCTCCAGAATGACGGGGTTCGCCTTCCGGCAGGCCTCCTTGAAGGCCATGGAACCGGCGATCTTAAATGCCATTTCGGAGGAGTCGACTTCATGGTAGGAGCCGTCGAACAGGGTGACCTTCACGTCCACGACGGGATAGCCAGCCAGAACGCCAGCCTCCATTGCGCCCTGAATACCGGCGTCAACAGCGGGGATATACTCCTTGGGGATGGCGCCGCCCACGACGGCGTTGATGAACTCGTAACCCTTGCCGGGCTCGTTGGGCTCCACACGGATCTTGACGTGACCGTACTGGCCCTTACCGCCGGACTGACGGGCATACTTGGTTTCCTGCTCAACGCTCTTGCGGATGGTCTCCTTGTAGGAAACCTGGGGAGCGCCCACGTTGGCCTCCACCTTGAACTCACGGAGCAACCGGTCAACAATGATCTCCAGGTGCAGCTCGCCCATGCCGGCGATGATGGTCTGACCGGTTTCCTTGTTGGTGTAGGTGCGGAAGGTGGGGTCTTCTTCCGCCAGCTTGCTCAGAGCAATGCCCATCTTCTCCTGACCAGCCTTGGTCTTGGGCTCGATGGCGACCTCGATAACAGGCTCGGGGAACACCATGGACTCCAGAATGATGGGATGGTTCTCATCGCAGAAGGTATCGCCGGTGGTGGTGTTCTTCACACCCACGACGGCGGCGATATCGCCGGCGTAGACCATGTCGATATCTTCCCGGTGGTTGGCGTGCATCTGCAGGATGCGGCCCATACGCTCCTTGACGTTCTTGGTGCAGTTCAGCACGGAAGTGCCCTTCTCCAGCGTGCCGGAGTACACACGGAAGTAGCACAGCTTGCCGACATAGGGGTCGGTAGCGATCTTGAAAGCCAGAGCGGAGAAGGGAGCCTCGTCGGAAGCGGGACGGAAGTCCTCTTCCTCGGTCTCGGGGTTGACGCCCTTGATGCCCTTCTTGTCCAGGGGGCTGGGCATATAGTCAACCACCGCGTCCAGCAGCTCCTGAACGCCCTTGTTCTTGTAAGAGGTGCCGCAGACCACGGGCACCATCTCGTTGGCGATGGTAGCGCGGCGGATGCAGGCCTTGATCATGTCGATGGGAACCTCTTCGCCCTCCAGATACATCATGGCGATGTCATCATCCAGGCAGGAAACGGCATCCATCAGCTTCTCGTGGTACTCGTTGCAGATATCCACCATATCCTCGGGGATATCCTCAACGCGCACGTCCTTACCCAGCTCATCATAGAAGACATTGGCCTTCATGGTGATCAGGTCCACGTTGCCCTTGAAGAATGCCTCGGAGCCGATGGGCAGCTGGATGGGCACCGCGTTGCACTTCAGGCGCTCATCGATCATGGTCAGAACCCGGTAGAAGTCGGCGCCCATGATGTCCATCTTGTTGACGTAGATCATGCGGGGCACCTTGTACTCGTCGGCCTGACGCCAGACGGTCTCGGTCTGGGGCTCTACGCCGCCCTTGGCACACAGAACGGTGACAGCACCGTCCAGAACACGCAGGGAGCGCTCCACCTCAACGGTGAAGTCAACGTGGCCCGGGGTGTCGATGATGTTCAGGCGGCAGCCCTTCCAGAAACAGGTGGTAGCGGCGGAGGTGATGGTAATACCACGCTCCTGCTCCTGCGCCATCCAGTCCATGGTGGCGGAGCCGTCATGGGTCTCACCGATCTTGTAGTTCTTACCGGTGTAGAACAGAATACGCTCGGTGGTAGTGGTTTTGCCGGCATCGATGTGAGCCATGATGCCGAAGTTTCTGGTATTCTCCAGAGAATACTGTCTAGGCATTGGGTCTCTCCTTTATTACCAGCGGAAGTGGGCGAAAGCCTTGTTGGCTTCGGCCATCTTGTGGACATCCTCGCGCTTCTTGACAGAGGCGCCGGTGCCGTTGGCAGCGTCCATGATCTCAGCGGCCAGCCGCTCCTTCATGGTATTCTCGCTGCGGGTACGGCTGTACAGGGTGATCCAGCGCAGACCCAGGGTCTGACGACGGTCGGGACGGACTTCGATAGGCACCTGATAGGTGGCGCCGCCCACACGGCGAGCCTTCAGCTCCACAGCGGGCATGATGTTTTCCATGGCCTGCTGGAAGACTTCCAGACCGTTCTTGCCGGTCTTGTTCTCGACGATTTCGAAAGCACCATAAACGACCTTCTGGGCAACGCCCTTCTTGCCGTCCAGCATGATGCTGTTAACGAGCTTGGTAACCAGAACGGAATTGTAATGAGGATCCGGAAGGACCTCTCTCTTGGGAACATTACCTCTTCTGGGCACTTTGCTTCCCTCCTTCATAATATAATGATTTCATCGGTACTCGAAAGTGTTACTTTCGTGGTGCCTGGCCAGAGGTTTATACTATATATAAAACCATCTTGGCAAGGCGATGCCTTGCGAAAGGCGTAGGGAAAAGTCAAAATTGGGTGACAGGCAGGAAATTACTTCTTCTTACCGGCCTTGGGACGCTTCGCGCCATACTTGGAACGGGACTGCATACGGTTCTGCACGCCCTGGGTATCCAGAGTGCCGCGAATGATGTGGTAACGCACACCGGGCAGATCCTTAACACGACCGCCACGGATCAGCACCACAGAGTGCTCCTGCAGGTTGTGGCCAACACCGGGAATGTAAGCGGAAACTTCCATACCATTGGTCAGACGCACACGGGCGATCTTACGCAGGGCGGAGTTAGGCTTCTTGGGGGTGGTGGTACGAACAGCAGTGCACACGCCGCGCTTCTGGGGGGAGGGCAGGGAAGTTGCCTTGTTCTCCAGAGTGTTCAGACCTCTCTGCAGAGCGGGAGCGGTGGACTTGTAGCTGACCTGCTGACGGCCGGAACGAACCAGCTGATTAAAAGTAGGCATTTGTTTTCTCCTTTCTTTGGTTCTCGCCTTTCGGCGGGTAATTTATTCTACGGATTTTGTCCGATAGAATCACAATAAAACGGCTGCTGCCGCCGCGCCAACTTCGATACCGCAGGCGCTGCCCAGGGCTTCCATGGTGGGAACCCAGGTGATCTGGATCTGATTGTCCCCGCAAAGCTCTGCCAGAGGCTGGGTCAGGGCGGGATCGGCGTTTTCTGCCAGATAAACACACCGAACGGTTCCGGCCCGGACAGCCTTTCGTAGCTGTTTGGCGCCAACGGCTATCCTCTGCCGGGATAAGTCGGGTAAATCCCCCCGATTCGGCAATTTATGCTTCTTCTTCATATCCATACGATCTTATATTATACGCACTTTCCGAAAAAAGTCAACAAAATTGCAGGAAAATTTTTTGTGATAATGCTGTTTTCGGGCATCGATTTCGCTATGTCCGCGAAGGAAAGACCGATGCCCGTGAGCAGCGGGCGGCCAGTGGCCGCTGACATTTCGTTACGAACCCCGACTGTTTTCGAAACACCTTTGTGCACCGCTCGGTATCGTTCCTGCGGAGAATGTGTCCGGATTCAGCCCGCCGCGTACACATCCGCAAAATAGGCTTCATGGTCGAAGGCGGTGTAAAAATCCTGCACACCCTGCCAGTAGTCCGCGCAGTTCTCCTTCGTCAGCGCATGCTCCCCCGCCGCCATATCCCGCAGAAGCTTGGAATTGATGTCCGCGGAATAATGCGCCCAGTCGGAGTAGTTGTCCAGATCCGTGACCACATCGTAGTCGTCAAAGAAGGAAAACAGCCGGATATTGTCGCATTCCAGCAGGGTTTCACAGGCAGCCTCGCAATAGCGGATATACAATTCGATGGAGTCCTCCTCATACAGCCGCTGCCACCAGCAGATGCTGTAGGGCGGAATGAAGCAGTAGAATTCGATATCCGGGTTTTCCCGAGCGGTCTGCACAAAATTCTGCTCCATACTCTCCCGGATTCCTTGCAGAACCGCTTCCTCGTCCCCTTCCCTGCCGGGCAGGTCGATGAAGTTCAGCCCCCGTTCCCGGACAGTCTCAGGGCCATGGGGCATGGTATCGTCCCAGAACTGGTAGGTGTCAAAGTCAATGGAGGACAGGCCCTTGACAGTACGCATCAGGGTCTCCGCGGTGGCCTCCAGCAGAATCTCCTTGTTGAGTACATACTGCACGTCGTTGAAGGGGTTGTCGTCATACAGATACTCCGGCAAAGTAATGTCCGTGCGCATGGCGTCCTTGTCTTCATAGATCATGCCGCCGCTGACGTCCCGCACCACCAGACGGATATCGGGATTGTGGCGGATGGCCCGGCGCACCTGCATATCCACCTCTTTGAACTTGGAGCCGTTCAGCGGCACCTTGACCGCGTTGATCCCGAACAGGTCGTTCAGTTCGGAGACCCGGAAGTTTTCCGTCATGGAATTGCCGGTAATCATGGCGTTATAGTCAAAATTTCGGATAATTCCATCGTTCTGATAGCGTTCATTTCCATCGGGATAGGACACTCCCGTCAGCGGGCCATGGTAGTGGAAATAGGGATCCACCACCGCCGTCAGGCCGCCTAAGATCAGGAGCAGGACTGCCGTCGTGATCAGAAAGCCAATGCCCCACTTTTTTTCCGCTTCCACAGGCTTCCCTCCTCAGAAATTGAAATACAAAAAGGAACTGATGCCGGAAAAGGACAGGATGCACCAGGTAAGCAGCACCGCTGTCAGCACCATACTCACGCCGCCGAATTTCAGGTCTTCCGCCGCGTCATAGGCGTTTTCCCGGCGGGTCGCCAGCCACAGCGCCCCGGCATAGAACACCGCCCCCACCAACTTGGGCATCAAGGACGGCACCATCCTGTTCAGTCCGAATCGGAACAGCGCGGTGATTTCCGGCAGCTGGAAAGCGGCGGTCAGGCCGCCCATGGCAGGGCTTCCCGCGAAGAGTCTGCCAAAGAACCGGGCCGCATCCGCCAGCGTCTCTGCCCGGAAGATGACCCAGGTCAGATTCAGAATCAGGAAGGTACCGCACCAGCGCAAAAGCACGTGAATCCTTTCCAATCGCTTTCCCAGCAGCCGCTCAAATACCATACACGCGCCGTGGATCCCGCCCCAGAGGACAAAATTCCACGCCGCTCCGTGCCACAGGCCGCTGCACAGGAACACAATCATCACGTTCACACAGGTTCTGGCCGTTCCCTTCCGACTGCCCCCCAGAGGAATGTACAGGTATCTGGTAAAGAAGCGGGTCAGGGTTTTGTGCCAGCGCTTCCAGAATTCGGAGATGGACAGGGCGCGGTAGGGCTTGTCAAAGTTGGCGGGAAGCTCCAGATTCATCATTTTTCCCAGCCCCAGCGCCATGTCGCAGTAGCCGCTGAAATCGAAATAGATCTGGAAGGTATAGGCCAGCATGACAAGAGCCGCGCTGACCGTACCCAGCCCGGGGATATCCCCAAAGCCCCAGTCCGCAACCTTGCCAAAGGTGTCGGCAAGCAGCACTTTTTTCGCAAGCCCCAGCGTAAACAGAAACAAACCGGGAGAGAAATTTTCCCATTGAAACCGCTTCCGATCCTCCTCCAGAAACTGGGGGATCAGCTCATCATGGGTCACAATAGGGCCGGCAATCAGCTGCGGGAAGTAGGCAACATAGGCGGCGTATTGCAGAAAGCTGTAGTTTCCCGTCTGCCCACGGTAGGCATCGATCACATAGGATACCTGCTGGAAGGTAAAAAAGCTGATGCCCAGGGGCAGCACAATATGCTTCAGCGGGAGCTGCGCCGCAAACAGGGTGTTGATGTTGCCAATAAAAAAGTCGAAATATTTGAAATAAAACAGAATCCCGAAGTTTACCAGCAGGGCCCCAATCAGCTCTGCCTTCCGGGCCGCCTTCCCTGCCGTCACCCGCATCAGCCGGGTGATTCCATAGTTCAGCACGATGGATGTGACAATGATCGCCAGATAGCTGGGATTGAAGTAGCCGTAAAACCACAGGGACATTCCCAGCAAAAATGCCATTGCCAGGGAATACCGCCGTAAATGGTTCAGGCCAAAGTACCCCAAAAGGCACAAAGGCAGAAACAGCAGAATAAAAATATAGGAATTAAAGAGCATCGCTCTCACCTCCTTGCAAAAAAGAGTGACCGTCATTTCTGGCGGTCACTCCTTGAACATCAGTTCATCGCGTTCTCCAGCACTTCCTCGGGGATGCGGGCCTCGGGGGTGGCGCCGGGCTGATAATCCCGGTAGGCCATCAGGCCGGAACCGGCGGGAATCAGCTTACCGATCAGCACGTTCTCCTTCAGACCCACCAGATGGTCAACCTTGCCCTTGATGGCGGCATCGGTGAGCACCTTGGTAGTCTCCTGGAAGGAAGCGGCGGACAGGAAGGAATCGGTGGCCAGAGCGGCCTTGGTGATACCCAGCAGAATGGCGCTGGCCTCAGCCTTGCGCAGCTCGGTCTCACCTGCATCGATCCGGGCCTGAATGGCGGCATTGGCATCCTCGAACTCAAAGATATCGATGGTGCTGCCGGACAGCAGGTCGGTGTCGCCGGGCTCCTCAATGCGCACCTTGCGCATCATCTGGCGGATAATGACCTCGATGTGCTTATCGTTGATTTCAACGCCCTGCTGGCGGTACACCGCCTGAACGGACTGCACCAGATAATCCTGCACAGCCTCCACGCCGGAAATCCGCAGCACATCCTGGGGATACAGGGCGCCGTCGGTGATGGGCTGGCCCTTTTCCACGACCTTGCCGTGGGTGACCTTCAGGCCCACGGAGTAGGGCACCTGATAGACCTTGACCTCTCCGTCCTCGGCGGTAATGGTGATGTTACGCAGAGCGGTACGGTGGGTGTCGTCGATGCTGACAACGCCGGTGATCTCGGAGATCTGGGCCATCTTCTTGGGACGGCGGGCCTCAAACAGCTCCTCGACTCGGGGAAGACCCTGAGTGATATCGTCACCGGCAACGCCGCCGGAGTGGAAGGTACGCATGGTCAGCTGGGTACCAGGCTCACCGATGGACTGGGCGGCGATGATGCCGACGGCCTCGCCCAGATCCACTTCCTTGGAGGTGGCCAGGTTCATGCCGTAGCACTTGGCGCAGACACCCACCCGGGCCCGGCAGGCCAGAATGGTGCGGATATAGATTTTGGTAATACCGGCCTTTTCGAACTTGACGGCATCCTCGGGCATCATCATCACGTTCTTGGAGTGGAGCACCTCGCCGGTGGCGGGATCCACCACATCGTGAACGGGATAACGGCCCCGGATACGGTTGCCGAAGGTATCGATGACGTCGCCGTTCTTGTCGTACACGGCGCCCACCCAGATACCGTTCTCGGTGCCGCAGTCGTGCTGGCGGATGATGACGTCCTGAGAGACATCCACCATTCGGCGGGTCAGGTAGCCGGAGTCGGCGGTACGAAGGGCGGTATCGGTCATGCCCTTACGTGCGCCTCTGGAGGAAATGAAGTACTCCAGAACGGAAAGGCCTTCACGGAAGTTGGCCTTAACGGGAATCTCGATGGTACGGCCGGCGGTATCGGCCATCAGGCCGCGCATACCGGCCAGCTGACGAATCTGGGCCATAGAACCACGGGCGCCGGAGTCCGCCATCATGTAGATGGGGTTGAACTCGTCCAGATTGCCCTGCAGGGCATCGGTGACGTCCTTGGTGGTCTTCTCCCACTGCTGAACCACCAGACGGTAGCGCTCGTCGTTGGTGATGAAGCCCTGACGGTAGTAGTTTTCGATTTCGACGACCTTGCCCTCGGCGGCCTTCACCAGCTCGTACTTGATCTCAGGCACCACCATGTCGGCGATGGACACGGAGATAGCGCCCTTGGTGGAGTACTTGTAGCCAAGAGCCTTGATGCGATCCAGCATCTCGGTAGCGATGGTGAAGCCGTGGACTCGGATACACTTGTCGATGATCTTGCCCAGCTGCTTCTTGCCCACAAGGAAGTCCACCTCCAGATCGAAGGCACGGGCGGGGTCGGTGCGATCCACGAAGCCCAGATCCTGGGGGATGGGCTCGTTGTAGATCAGGCGGCCCACGGTGGCGTTGATCATCTGGAAGCGCATCTGCCCGTCGATCTCCTTGCCGTAACGCACCAGAATGGGGGCGTGCAGGCCGATGGCGCCGTCGGCGTAGGCGGCGATGGCCTCCTCGGAGGAGGAGTAGGCATGGATGGGCCGGAACTTGGCTTCCTGCTTTCCTTCCTTCTTCGCCTGCTTGTTGGCAGCAACAAACTCGTCGGCATCCACCACTTCGCCCGCGGGCAGGCCGGTTTCGCCGGCATCGGTGACAAACACGGCCTCCGCGCCCTTCTCGGCCTTGCCCAGACGGGTGTATGTCAGGTAGTAAGCGCCCAGAATCATATCCTGAGTAGGCACGGTGACAGGCTTGCCGTCCTGGGGACGGAGCAGGTTGTTTGCGGACAGCATCAGCATTCTGGCTTCCGCCTGAGCCTCGGGAGACAGGGGCACATGAATTGCCATCTGGTCGCCGTCAAAGTCGGCGTTGAAGGCGGTACAGCAAAGGGGATGCAGCTTCAGGGCGCGGCCCTCCACCAGCACCGGCTCAAAGGCCTGAATGCCCAGACGGTGCAGGGTCGGGGCGCGGTTCAGCATAACGGGGCGATCCTTGATGATCTCGTCCAGCGCGTCCCAGACCTCGGTCTTGCCCTTGTCGATCATCTTCTTGGCGGACTTGATGTTGTTGGCCAGACCATCGGACACCAGCTTCTTCATGACGAAGGGCCGGAACAGCTCGATGGCCATTTCCTTAGGCACGCCGCACTGGTACAGCTTCAGCTCGGGGCCGACAACGATAACGGAGCGGCCGGAGTAGTCAACACGCTTACCCAGCAGGTTCTGGCGGAACCGGCCCTGCTTGCCCTTGAGCATATCGGAAAGGGATTTGAGCGCCCGGTTGTTGGCGCCGGTGACGGCACGGCCACGGCGGCCGTTGTCGATGAGGGCATCCACAGCCTCCTGCAGCATCCGCTTCTCGTTGCGGATAATGATGTCGGGGGCATGGAGCTGAACCAGCCGCTTTAAGCGGTTGTTTCGGTTGATAACCCGGCGGTAGAGGTCATTTAAGTCAGAGGTGGCGAACCGGCCGCCGTCCAGCTGAATCATGGGCCGGATATCCGGCGGGATCACGGGCAGCACGTCCATGACCATCCAGCTGGGCTTGTTGCCGGACTCCCGGAAGGCCTCCACAACCTCCAGACGCTTGACAATGCGCAGCTTCTTCTGAGAGGAAGCGGTTTTCAGCTCTTCCCGGAGCTGATTGGACAGCTGGTCAAGGTCGATCTGCTCCAGCAGCTCCTTGACGGCCTCGGCACCCATACCGGCCCGGAAGTCGTCCTCGTACTTCTCCCGCATATCCCGGTACTCCTTCTCGGTGAGCACCTGGTTCCGGGTCAGGGGCGCGTCACCGGGATCGGTGACGATATAGGCCGCGAAGTACAGCACCTTCTCCAGCACCTTGGGGCTGATGTCCAGCACCAGACCCATCCGGGAGGGGATGCCCTTGAAATACCAGATGTGGGAAACGGGGGTGGCTAGTTCGATGTGGCCCATGCGCTCACGGCGCACCTTGGCGCGGGTGACCTCCACGCCGCAGCGGTCGCAGATCTTACCCTTGTAGCGGATCTTCTTGTACTTTCCGCAGTGGCACTCCCAGTCCTTGGTGGGTCCGAAGATGCGCTCGCAGAACAGGCCGTCCCGCTCCGGCTTCAGGGTGCGGTAGTTGATGGTCTCGGGCTTCTTCACCTCGCCGTAGGACCAGGCCAGGATCTGCTCGGGA
>JALFUW010000038.1 GCA_022786995.1 Clostridiales bacterium | reverse complement strand
GCCGCCTTTGTCCGCACCCTGAAGCTGACAGAGCAGACCATCGTCGATCCGGAAAACGCACACCTGTTTGCCGCCATGGGTGCGGCGCTGGAAGCGGACGATGCCCGACAAATTGGACTCCCGGCGCTGATTGAGAAGCTGCACTCCGGCGTACAGGTCAGCTTTGAAATGCCCCGGCTGGAGCCGCTGTTCCGGGACGAAGGAGAGTATGACGCCTTTTGCCTGCGTCACAGCCGGGCTGTGGTGAAAAAAGCGGAGCTGGCCTCCTATGCAGGCAATTGCTATCTGGGCATCGATGCCGGCTCCACCACCACGAAGCTGGTGCTGATCGGGGAGAATGGAGAGCTTCTCTGGCAGTTTTACAGGGGAAATCAGGGCAATCCCATTCTTACGGCCCAGTTTGCCGTGGGACAGCTGCAAAGAGCGCTTCCCGATACGGCAAAAATTGTCCGGGCATGCTCCACCGGCTACGGCGAAGCCCTGATGAAATCCGCCTTCAGCCTGGACGAGGGGGTGGTGGAGACCATTGCCCACTGCACCGCTGCCGCGTTTTTTGACAGGGACGTGGACTGCGTGCTGGACATCGGCGGCCAGGACATGAAGTGCATCAAGCTGAAAAACGGCACCGTGGACACGATTCTCCTCAATGAAGCCTGTTCCTCCGGCTGCGGCTCTTTTATTGAGAATTTTGCCACTTCTTTGGGCTTTACGGCGGAGGAATTTGCCCACGAGGCCCTGTTTGCCAAGGCTCCCGTGGATCTGGGCACCCGCTGCACGGTGTTCATGAACTCCAACGTCAAGCAGGCCCAGAAGGAGGGCGCTTCCGTTCCCGATATCTCCGCGGGCCTTGCCTATTCCGTCATCAAAAACGCTCTGTACAAGGTTATCAAGCTGGCATCCCCGGAGGATTTGGGAAAACACATTGTGGTGCAGGGCGGCACCTTCCACAATCAGGCGGTTCTTCGGGCTTTTGAAAAAATTTCCGGCGTGGAGGCCACCTGCCCGGATATTTCCGGCCTGATGGGGGCTTTCGGTGCCGCTTTGGTTGCCCGGAGCCATTACGCGGGGCAGGAAAGCAGTATGCTGTCTCTGGACGACATCCTGAATCTGTCCTATACCTCCACTTCCGTGCGCTGCGGCGGCTGCTCCAACAACTGTATGCTCACCGTCAACAAATTCCCCGGGGGCCGGAAGCATATTAGCGGCAACCGCTGTGAAAAGGGCGCCGGGGGCGGCGAAAAAGGGGAAAAGGCCCCCAATCTGGTGCTCTACAAGCGGAAGCGTCTGTTTGACTATCCGCCCCTAGTGGAAAATGAGGCTCCCCGGGGCACCATCGGTATCCCCAGAGTGCTGAACCTGTACGAAAACTACCCCTTCTGGGCCACGTTCTTTAAGGAATTGGGCTTCCGGGTGGTGCTGTCCCCCTTCTCCACAAGAAAAATCTACGAGCTGGGTATGGAGTCCATTCCCTCGGAGTCCGAGTGCTACCCCGCAAAGCTCTCCCACGGCCATGTCCAGTGGCTCATCGATCAGGGCATCAAAACCATCTTCCACCCCTGCGTGTTCTACGAGCATCAGGAGACGAAGCAGGCCCAGAACCACTACAACTGCCCCATCGTGGTGTCCTACGCGGAGAACCTGAAAAACAACGTGGAGGCCATCAGCGACGGCGACGTGCACTACATCCGCCCCTTCATCGCCTTTACCAGCGAGAAGACCGCCGCCGACCGGCTGGTGAAAACCGCTGCCGAGGAATGGGGGATTCCCGCGAAGGAAGTCCGCTCTGCGGTACATAAGGCCTGGGCTGAGCAGCAGCAGGCCAAGGCCGACATCCGTGCTGAGGGCAAAAAGCGTTTGCGGGAAATGGAGGAAACGGGCGGACGGGGCATCGTTCTGGCGGGCCGACCCTACCACATCGACCCGGAAATCAACCACGGCATTCCCGAGCTGATTTCCTCCTACGGCCTGACGGTGTTCACCGAGGACAGCCTGCCCATCGACTTTGACCCCGAGCGGCCCATCCGGGTGGTTGACCAGTGGGTGTACCATTCCCGTCTTTACAGCGCGGCTCAGTTTGTGTCCGGCCGCAACGATCTGGAGCTGATTCAGCTGAACTCCTTCGGCTGCGGTCTGGATGCCGTCACCACCGATCAGGTCAGTGAAATTCTCGAAAAGAGCAACAAGCTGTATACGCTTCTCAAAATCGACGAAGTCAACAACTTAGGCGCGGTGCGCATCCGCATCCGCTCCCTGCTTGCCGCCATGGATATGCGCCGGGAGAAGCATATTGTTGCGAAACCCGTACCTATCACCTACGAACGCAGGGAATTTACCCGTGAAATGTTCAAAGAGGGCTACACCATTCTGGCCCCCCAGATGAGCCCCATCCACTTTGATCTTCTGGAGCCGGTGGTGCGCAAGCACGGCTATAACCTTGTCCTTCTGGACAACGACAACCGGCAGGCCATCGACACGGGACTGAAATTTGTCAACAACGACGCCTGCTTCCCCTCCATCACCGTGGTGGGCCAGATCATGCAGGCCATTCTCTCCGGGAAATACGACACCGACCATCTGGCCGTCATGATGACCCAGACCGGCGGCTGCTGCCGGGCCAGCAACTATGTGGCCTTCATCCGCCGGGCGCTGGAAAAGGCGGGCCTGCCAAACATCCCCGTCATCTCCCTCAACGCCAACGGCATGGAGAAAAACGAGGGCTTCCACCTGTCTCCCGGCATGATCCGGGACATGGTGAAGGCTGTGGTCTACGGTGATCTTTTGATGCGCTGCCTGTACCGGGTGCGGCCCTATGAGATTACCCCCGGCTCCGCCAACGTCCTGCACCACAAGTGGCGGGATATCTGCATTTCCGAGCTGACCGGCAAAGAGAGCCACCGGGAATATAAGGAGCTGTGCGCGAATATTGTAGAGGCGTTCGATAATTTCCCCATTGACGAGACTGTGAGAAAGCCGAGAGTCGGCGTGGTGGGCGAGATTCTGGTCAAATATATGCCTCTTGCCAACAATCACCTTGTTGACCTGCTGGAGCGGGAGGGCGCGGAAGCGGTGGTGCCCGACCTGATGGATTTCCTGAACTACAGCTTCTACAACGGTAAGTACAAGTCCGAGTTCCTGGGGGCGAAAAAGAGCGGTGAAATGGTGGCAGACTCCGCCGTGAAGCTGATCCGCCAGATCCGCAAGCCCGCTTTGGAGGCTCTCGAAAAGAGTAAACGCTTCGAAGCCCCCATGCCCATTGAGAAGATCGCCCAGCAGACCAAGCCCTTCCTGTCCATCGGCAACCAGTACGGCGAGGGGTGGTTCCTCACCGGCGAAATGATTGAGCTGATCAAGACCGGGGTTCCCAACATTGTGTGCATCCAGCCCTTCGCGTGCCTGCCCAACCATGTGGTGGGCAAGGGTGTCATTAAGGCTCTGAAAAAAGCCTACCCCCAGGCGAACATTGCCGCCGTGGACTATGACCCCGGCGCCAGCGAAGTCAACCAGCTCAACCGCATCAAGCTGATGCTGTCCACCGCCCGGGAGAATCTGAACAAAGAAGGCTCCGGCGTGCTGTGACAGATAGTTCACTATTGACAAACCGGCAAAAATAGAGTATCTTATGGACAGATGAGGAAACGCTTAAGTGCCGTGGTATCCCGCCTTTCAGGGGCCGCGGAGAATAGTGAATTCGGTGCGAATCCGAAACGGTACCGCCACTGTATGCGCGTAGGTACGTCACAAGGCGAAAGCCGGTCATTGAGGGTGTCCCTTGAGAAGGCTGTGACGTTACCCGTGAGGCGTAAGTCAGGAGACCTGCTTAAGCGTGATCATACTTTTGCCCCCGAGATAGGGGCAGATGGATGTTGTGAGTCAGCGGAAAAACGGCCGCGGCGATCCCAAGGGGTTGCTGCGGCTGTTTTGCTGTCTGTGCCGGGAACTGTTCCTCCCCCTGACGCTTCCCGGTATTGCGCGGTTGATTGCCCAAGAACCGCTTACCTCACAACCACCGGGCGTCGGTTTTGCCCAACCGGCGCCCGGAGAATATCCATTTGAAAGAGGCGGGTCTCCATGAATATGGTTCCAACGAACAGAAAAATGGTTTCAGCTTCTGCATAAGCGTGTGCAGAGGCTTTCTGTGTATTTTTCAGAATTGACAATTATGGTATTTTCCTGCTGGGATAATACAGGAATTAGAATTTTTCTCTGTGTAGGGCGGGGTCATGACCCCGCCGACGCAGTTTCGATATTATACAACTTATGTTGAATGGTATTGGTAATATGACCTCCATCCGTTTCCCGTTGGACGAAAACGCCACAAATTTCCAACGTGGTCGGCGGGGTCATGACCCCGCCCTACGCACAGATTCACTATCAATTGTCCCGAAGGGACTCCTTAACTGTCAACTCATAAAAGAGGTGAGAAGATGCAAACCCATATTCCCAGACTGATCCTAGCCGGTACCAACAGCGGCTGCGGCAAGACCACCATGGTCTGCGCCCTTTTGCAGGCACTGGTCAACCGAAACCTGAAAACCGGGGCCTTTAAGTGCGGCCCGGACTATATCGACCCCATGTTCCACAGCCGTATCATCGGGGCCAAAAGCGCCAACCTTGACCTGCATTTTTTCACCCCCAACACCCTAAACTATTTGCTGGCGAAAAACGCCGCCGACCGGGATATCAGCGTCATCGAGGGGGTCATGGGCTACTACGACGGCGCGGGGCTGACCACCACGAAGGGCAGCACCTATGAAGTGGCTCAGGTGACGGACAGCCCGGTGGTGCTGGTGGTGGGGGCCAAGGGCGCGTCCTTATCGGTGCTTGCCACCATTCAGGGGTTCCTGAATTTTTGCCCGGATCACCATATCAGGGGCGTGATCCTCAACCAGTGCACCGCCATGACCTACGCGGCCTTGTCTGCGGAGATTGAAAAGCGGTTCCAGATCAAAGCCTTTGGCTTCCTTCCCAGTCTTCCTGAGTGCGCGTTGGAAAGCCGGCACTTAGGACTGGTGACTGCCGCAGAGGTGGAGGGCCTAAAGGAAAAAATGCGGATTTTAGCTCAGCAGGCGGAGAAAAGTCTGAATATTGACGGTCTGATTGCTCTGGCAAACAGCGCCATGCCGGTGCAATGCCAGCCGGTTGTACTGCCCCAAAAGGAGCCGGTGCGCATTGCCGTGGCGAGGGACAAGGCCTTCTGCTTCTATTATGAGGATTCGCTGGAAGCGCTGACGGAAATGGGGGCGGAATTGGTTTCCTTCAGTCCGCTTTCCGATACGCGGCTGCCGGAAAAAATCCACGGCCTGTATTTAGGCGGCGGCTACCCGGAATTATACCTGGAGCAGCTCAGCGGCAACACGGAAATGCTTCGTTCCATCCGCAACGCACTGGAAAATGGCCTTCCCTGCATCGCCGAGTGCGGCGGCTTCATGTATCTGACCCAATCCATTGCCGAGAGCCCCATGGTGGGTGCGCTGGAAGGGGCGTGCTTCAATACCGGCAAGCTCACCCGCTTTGGCTACGTCACCTTACAGGCGAAAATGGACAATCTTCTGTGCAAGGCCGGGGGCGAAATCGCCGCCCACGAGTTTCACCATTGGGACTGCAACGTGCCGGGGGACAGCTTTACCGCAACAAAACCCACGGGAAAACAGTGGAATTGCGCCGTTTCCACCCAAACCCTCTACGCTGGCTTTCCTCATTTCCATTTCTATTCCAATCCCGCCTTCGCCGAAGGCTTCATAGACAGCTGTATCAAGGAGAAACATCGCCATGATTGAAAACATCAAACCCATGGACATCGAAAAGCGCAGCTTCACCATCATCACCGAGCTGCTGGGGGACACCAAGCTGAACCCGGAAAACGAGCTGGTCATCAAGCGGGTGATCCACACCTCCGCGGATTTTGACTATGTACAGAATCTGGTCTTTTCCGAGCACGCCGTTACAAAGGGTATCGAGGCCCTGAAAGGCGGCTGCGACATCGTCACCGACACCCAGATGGCCCGCTCCGGCATCAATAAGACCATCCTCGGAAAGCTTGGCGGCGAGGTTCACTGCTTCATGTCCGACCCGGACGTAGCGGAGGAAGCCAAGGCGCGGGGCATCACCCGTGCCATCGTCTCCATGGAGCGGGCGGCAAAGCTGCCGAAGCCCTGCATTTTCGCCATCGGCAACGCCCCCACGGCCCTCATCTCCCTGCACCAGCAGATTCAGGAAGGGAAGCTGAATCCGGCGCTGATTATCGGCGTGCCGGTGGGCTTTGTGAACGTGGTGGAGAGCAAGGAGCTGATCATCGGCTCTGACGTTCCCTACATCGTGGCCCGGGGCCGCAAGGGCGGCAGCACCGTGGCGGCGGCCATCTGCAACGCCATGCTCTACCAGATCATGCGGTAATATGGAAGAATTCATTGAAAAAGACGGGAAAAAGCTGCGCTTCGGCTACACCACCGGCTCCTGCGCCGCCGCAGCGGCGAAAGCGGCAGCGTGGATGCTGCTGACCGGGCGCCGCAAGGAGGAAATCTCTCTGGTAACGCCCAAGGGAATCCCACTGACGCTGGCGGTGGAGGATATCTCCATGACCCCGGACCGGGTATCCTGTGCCATCCGAAAGGATAGCGGCGATGACCCGGATGTGACCAACGGAACGCTGGTTTATGCGCAGGTGACCCGGCGTATGGAGCCGGGCATCACCATAGACGGCGGCTTTGGCGTGGGCAGAGTCACCCGGAAGGGCTTGGACCAGCTGGTGGGCAATGCCGCTATCAATTCCGTGCCCCGGCAGATGATCCGGGAGAACCTTCAGG